>CAJXHQ010000023.1 GCA_913054485.1 uncultured Paracoccaceae bacterium | reverse complement strand
CCCGCGTGCCGCAACATCCGAAGCGATCAGCAGGCGCAGCTCGCCCTCGCGGAAGGCATCCAGTGTTTTCATGCGCTGGGACTGGTCCAGGTCGCCGTGGATCGCCGCGGCGTTATAGCCGTATTTCTTCAGCGACTTGGCGGTGATGTCCACGTCGGTCTTGCGGTTGCAGGAGACGATTGCATTGGTGCATTTCTCGCCTTCGGCGTCGATCAGCGCGCGCAGCACTTTGCGCTTTTCGCTGCCTTCGCGGTCGCGGCGGGAGGCTTTGAACATCACCACGCCCTGATTGATGGTCTCGGATGCGGTGGCCTGGCGGGCCACTTCGACACGCTCAGGTGCGGACAGGAAAGTGTTGGTGATCCGCTCGATCTCGGGCGCCATTGTGGCGGAGAAGAACAGGGTCTGGCGCGTGAAGGGGGTGAGCGAGAAGATCCGCTCAATATCCGGAATGAAACCCATGTCGAGCATCCGGTCAGCTTCGTCCACCACCATGATCTCGATACCGGTGAGCAGCAGCTTGCCGCGTTCGAAATGGTCGAGCAGACGGCCGGGCGTGGCGATCAGAACATCCACGCCGCGGTCGATCAGCGCTTCCTGCTCCTTGAAGGAGACGCCGCCGATCAGCAGTGCTTTGGTCAGCTTCACGTGTTTGGCATAGGCGTCGAAGTTTTCCGCAACCTGTGCAGCCAGTTCTCGCGTCGGGCAGAGCACGAGTGACCGCGGCATACGCGCACGGGCGCGGCCACGGGCCAGGCGGGTGATCATCGGCAATGTGAAAGAGGCAGTCTTGCCGGTGCCGGTCTGGGCAATGCCCAGCACATCCTTGCCCTCAAGCGCCGCGGGGATGGCCCCGGCCTGGATCGGAGTCGGGCTTTCATAGCCGGCTTCGGCGATCGCTTTGAGGACCTTCGGGCTGAGGTTCAGATCAGAAAATTTTGTCATATGCTTCCGCAGTTTGCGGACACTGACTTGGCCCGCTCGTGTGATAAACGGCCGGACCCGGATGGTCCTTGTGCGATCTGCACAATTTGGCTTGGGCGGGGCATAGCAAATCAGCGCGCGCGGGTCAAATAGAGGCACGATTTTCGGCGTTTGCATGCGGTGTTGCGCCTGAAAGGCGACAGTTTACCCGAAATCGGGGAAATGTTTCCGGCGCAACTCGTCCAGAGGCAAGGCGCGGATCCGCAACAGGCCTTCCGCTTCCAGACGGGCCCTCAGGGCGGGTGTGTCGGCACAGACGTCCTGGTAAAAGCGCTGCAGGCCCTCCGTCCCGCCTTCGGCCTCAAGCGCGCTCAGCAGGTCATGCAGGTTGACGCCGCCCTTGCCGCGGGGCCGGGCCGGGCTCAGCTCAGCCCGGTAGGATCCTTTTTGCAGCCGGTAGCCGTATTGCCGGTGCCAATCGTCCCAATCCTTGCCATGCAGATGGCACAGATCCGCGCCCGGCAGGTCTATCCGGGCTTTCAATTCTTCACCGTTCTGAAAACCGTGGTGGATTCTGAACTGAACGTCAGAAAGACCGGTGCGCAGGAAGACTTTGCCTTGGGTGTGGCTCAGAAAGCCCGTCTTCAGGTGTTCTCCGAATCCGGGGTAGGCGCGTGCCACCGTTGCGGCGCGGCCAGGTCCCGGCGCGGCGGCTGCCTTGAAGGCGGACCGGCTGCCGCCGAGGGATTCGACGGGCCGTACCTGTACGCTTGGATCAGAGGCGGGCAAGTTACAAAGCAGCTGCGCAACAGGCTCTTCGGACCAGATGAACTCATCCGCGTCGATGTGGGTCAGCCAGTCCAGCCCGCCGCAGAACCGCCGGTAGGTCCGGGTTGCATTGGCGCTTTGCCTGGCCTGATGTTTCTCCGGCCGCCCGCCGTGCCGCTTCTCCCAGAAGGCGGGGGTGCAATTGAACACCCGGATGGCGGGATGCGCCCGCAGATGCGGCATCGCCTCGGGGCAGGGGGCGTCAAGATAGAGGAACAGTTGTGATGCGCCGGCCTCCAGGTGGTAGCCGGCGAAGTTCAGGATATCCCGGGCCCCGGCCTTGATCGTCGAAACAGTCCCCCAGCGCGGCAGGTCCGGTTGGTCAGGCTGGGGGGAGGAGGCCACGGCGCAGGGTTCCTGATCTTGGTGTCAGACCATCATTTCTTTGGTCGCTGTCAGTTGCAAGTCCGGATAATCGCGTTCCACCCGGTCGATGTCCCATTGCAGGCGGGTGAGATAAACGATGTCGCCGTCATGGTCATGCGCGATGTGCTGCTTGTTCACATTGACAAACTTATCAAGCGCTTGCTTGTCACCGCTCACCCAGCGTGCCGAGGTGAACTGGCTTTGCTCAAAGCGAACTGGCAGCCCGTATTCCATCTCGATCCGGCTGGCCAGAACCTCGAACTGCAGCGCGCCGACCACACCGACAATAAAGCCCGAGCCGATGGAGGGTTTGAAGACCTTGGCGGCCCCTTCTTCGGCAAATTGCATCAGCGCCTTTTCCAGATGCTTGGACTTCAGCGGATCGCCTGCGCGCACGCCTTGCAGCAGCTCCGGCGCGAAAGACGGGATACCGGTGACGCGCAGCGCCTCACCTTCGGTCAGCGTATCACCGATGCGCAGCTGGCCGTGGTTGGGGATGCCGATGATATCGCCGGCCCAGGCCTCCTCTGCCAATTCGCGGTCCGAGGCCAGGAACAGCACCGGGTTGGAGATCGCCATCGGCTTCTTGGTGCGCACATGGGTGAGCTTCATGCCGCGTTTGAAATGCCCCGACGCCATGCGCACGAAAGCCACGCGGTCGCGGTGCTTGGGGTCCATATTAGCCTGAACTTTAAAGACAAATCCGGCAACCTTCTTTTCTTCCGGTGCCATGGCGCGGGGCTGTGCGGACTGCGGCTGCGGTTCGGGGCCGTAGGTGCTGATACCGTCCATCAGCTCTTTCACACCGAAGGAATTGATGGCAGAGCCGAACCAGATCGGGGTCATATGGCCCTCAAGGACCGACTGCGGGTCAAGTGCCGGCAGCAGCTCGCGGGCCATTTCGACCTCTTCCAGCAGCTTCTCCAGCAGGTGTTCCGGCACGTGTTCGGCCAGGCGCGGGTCGTCCAAGCCGTTGATTTCAATGCTTTCCGCAACCTTGTTGCGGTCGGCGCGGTCCATCAGCTCCAACCGGTCGCGCAGCATGTCGTAGCAGCCGATGAAATCCCGCCCGACGCCGATCGGCCAGCTGGCAGGCGTCACGTCGATGGCCAGGTTCTCCTGGATTTCGTCAATGATATCAAAGGTGTCCCGGCTTTCGCGGTCCATCTTGTTACAGAAGGTCAGGATCGGCAGGTCGCGCAGGCGGCAGACCTCGAACAGCTTCTGGGTCTGGCTTTCCACACCCTTGGCGCCGTCGATCACCATCACCGCCGCATCCACTGCAGTGAGGGTCCGGTAGGTGTCTTCCGAGAAGTCAGAGTGGCCGGGCGTATCCACCAGATTGAAGCGGAAGCCGCTGAAATCAAAAGACATTGCCGATGCCGAGACCGAGATGCCGCGGTCCTTTTCCATCTGCATGAAGTCCGAGCGGGTGCGCCGGGCCTCACCCTTGGCGCGGACCTGGCCGGCCATCTGGATCGCACCGCCATAGAGCAGAAACTTCTCCGTCAGCGTCGTCTTGCCCGCATCCGGATGCGAGATGATCGCAAAGGTGCGGCGGCGGGCGATTTCGGGCGGCAGTTTGGGGCGGTTTGAGGCGTTGTCCAGCATGAGCGCGCATATATCAGGATTTGGGCCTTGGGCAAGGAAAACAGGGGGTGATCCCCGTACACCCTGCGTGCACCCCCTGTGCACCGGGCGCATGCCACGCCGCGCGTTAACCTTTGCTGTGCATCCTTCCCGCTGATGCAACAGGCTGTTAGTCAAACAGGAGGCCCGCATGACACGCAAGAAATGGAGCACCGAGGTGCAGCTGGAACTGGAGGCCCACCAGGAGGCGCTGCGCAGCCAGTGGTTCGACAAGAGCCTGCCGGAGGACTGGAACGGGCTGGATACCTGGGACCGCCACGAGGGGCCGAAAACCCGGGTGACGATCCGGCTGGACGCGGACATGGTGAAATGGTTCCGCAAGCTGGGGCCGAACTACAGCCGCCGGATGAACGCGGTGCTGCGCATCTACTGGCTGGCGCTGATCTCGGGCCATATCCAGGGCTATGTCGGGGATGACACGATCCCGCGGCTGTTTCTGGCGGCGCATGAGAACATGCGGCAGATCCGGGAGAGGTGAGAGGGCAGCTTTGAGCCCACACTGACCAATGCTGCGGCGCCAACGACTTTCCGCTTTGAGCCAATAACCAATCAGACGAAGATCTCGAGCTCTTCGTCTAATGCTGATTGTGTATCAGTGTTCCATAACAACTACATTCTGACGTGCCACTGCGGCTGTTCGGTGCCGGAAGGCTTGGATATACGCCGCGTTCAAGTACAGCGACATGAACGCCTTGAGGTTCGGGTACTTTCCGATCGCAATCAAATCCCAATCCTGATCATTCCCGAGCAAACTCCCCGCGAATGGCGCGACAGCCAGAAACTCGCCTCCTGCGCCTTTCATCGAGGGCACGCTGACATCGGCATAGCGCTGGAATGCCTCGTCTCCTGATGCTTCGGGTTCATCGCCAGAGCCGTAGTCGGCTTTATCGTTGAACTTAAAAAAGTTCACCAAACTGAATGAGCTGTCCGGGTCTCGCTCCAAGACACGCCGCCACTGATCCGGTGTTGGAGCATTGCCGTCGGCCCCATCGCCATAGGCATCGACGAGCGAACTGAGTGTTTCATTGACGTTCATTGTGTTCTCCTCTTTAATGACGCGTGTCAATAAACAGGAATCGTTACAGGTGTCAACAAACATTCGGGGCGACAAAACACGAGCGGAGGTTCTCGATGCAGCTTGGGATCTGATTTCCGAACAGGGCGCTGATGTTTCCGTCTCCAAGATCGCCACTGCGGTCGGGATCAGCCGCCAGACAGTGTATCTTCACTTTGGCTCTCGGGGCGGTTTGCTGGTCGCACTGGTTAGGCGAGCTGATGAGAGGTTCGGGATCAAGGAGCAATTTGATGCGGCGCTGAATCTCAAACAACCAAAGGAAAGGCTGGCCATGACATTGCAAGCCTGGCTCGAGTTTGTTCCCAAGATCTACCCTGTGGCAAAGGACCTTATCCGGCTGCGCGAGACCGATTCTGAGGCAGCGACCGCATGGGCTGATCGCATGGACGAGCTGCGCGAGTGGCTACTTGATCTGACGCGAAGCTTTCAAAGGGATGGCGCCCTGAAGGACCAATGGACTCCGGAGCAAGCAAGCCAGTTCCTTTGGGCACAAACGAGTGTTCAGGTCTGGGGTCTACTGAAAAGAGACTGTGGATGGAGCGAAGACGCGATCGCTAACCACCTAAATCTAACCCTCACTGAGAGCCTGTTACAGGACGAATAACGAACCAACGAATGCAATGCGATCTTAGCGAGGGCTGCATCCAACGGCCGCTTCGTCGGCATAGCTGTCTTTTTAGAGTGACCACCTGATTGCCACCTTGCCCGTGCTGTGCACGGGCAGCGCCCGGCGTTCGCAGGGCTTACGCGGCCCCACTGGGGCCACGGTCCCTGTTCACCCCCACAGGGTGGGCGCTTTTCGCCCACCCCTCGGCCCGGGCGCGGGCCTGCAAGTGGAGCGCGCGCCTCACGTCCGCCCGGCCCCGTTGCGTCAGATCAAGGCCGGGCGGCGGCAATGCGGGCATACTCCTTCCATCAAGGAGAGGAGATCCAAAATGGTACAGTCCATCATGGTGCCGGTTGATCTGGCGCATAAAGAGCAGCTGGCGGCGGCGGTTGCGATTGCGGTGCAGCTGGCGAAGGCGGACCTGGCGAAGCTGACGCTGGCCGGGGTGACAAGCTCGGCGCCAAGCGAGGCGGCGCATAATCCGGCTGAATATGCCGAGAAGCTGGCGGCTTATGCTGCCGAGATCTCAGACAGGGCCGGGATCCCGGTGGCGGCCAAGCCGCTGGTTGACGTGGATGTGGCCGCCGATCTTGGCGGGCTTCTGATCAAGGCCGCGGGCGACATGGGGGCCGATCTGATCGTCATGGCCTCGCATGTGCCCGGCTTCATGGAGCATATCTTCGCCTCCAACGCAGGCTATGTGGCGTCACATGCGAAATGCTCGGTCTACGTGGTGCGGTGAGCGACTCAGCTGG
Source organism: uncultured Paracoccaceae bacterium (assembly GCA_913054485.1). Classification (GTDB taxonomy): domain Bacteria; phylum Pseudomonadota; class Alphaproteobacteria; order Rhodobacterales; family Rhodobacteraceae; genus FREY01. The sequence goes on along the minus strand of CAJXHQ010000023.1, from coordinate 8,354 downwards.
GGCGGAGGGCGACAAGGACGACGCCCAGCTCCGCTTCCAGTTTTTGCAGCCGGGCGAGCTGCTCCTGCTTCAGCTTGCAGGTCTCGGCCTCTACTCCGGCGAGGGCCACCACCGGCGTGCCGAGGTCCTTTTCCAGCGCCTGGATGGCGTCGAGCGTGGCGGTTTCAAGCGTGGCGAGCGGGTAGAGCATGGCGGCCTCCTGGCTGTTGGATCCCCCTATAGCTAGAGGCGGGCTGAGGCGGGTCAACCGGAGGCCCGGGTGAGCCGCCGCAGGATCTCGAACCCCAGCCGGTCGCGCAGTATTGCCAGCAGTTCGGTCTCCAGCTGGTGGGTGATGACGGCCTCGCCGTGGAAGACAACGATATGGCCGAGCGCGGTGCCCTTGGCGTCAGAAACACGAATGCCGAGGTAGGCGTCAAAGCCGGCCTCGCGGTAGCGCGGGTGCTGCGGGTAGGCCTCGGCCAGGCCGGTATCTATGCGGAACTCCTCCTGCGTTCTGAGATGCTCGCAGGGGCGGCCCTCGTAGGTGAGGGACGTGCCTTCCATGGCGTGCAGCCAGGTGCCGTTTTCGATATAGGCGAGGATGTTGAAATAGCGCTGGTCGGTGCGGGAGCATTCGGCCACGAAGACAGCCTTGGCGCTGAGGAGCTGCTGGATCTGCCCGGCGATGAGGTGGAAAACGCCCCCGGGGGCCTGTGCTTCGGGTCCGCGCGCGAGGGCCTTGAGGATGCGCATCATGCGCAGGTTCTCCAGCTCGCTGGCGATGCGGGCGGAGAAGTCGCTGATGGTGTCGAGGATCTGCGCGCATTCCTCCGGCGTGGTCTGCTGGCGCCAGCCGATCTGGATCAGGCCGGTGACCTCGCCATGGACATTGCAGACCGGGACGCCGAGGTAGCTTTGCAGCGCCTTGTTGCGCAGGAATTCATCCTTGGGGAAGGCGGATTGCACGTTCTCGTGCACCATGACCCTCCCGCCGGTGCGGATGACCTCAAGGCAGGGGGTGTAGCAGGCGTCATATTCGTAGTTTTCCAGCGTCTCCCCGTCCATCCAGCCGACCTGCACCTGGAAGCTTTCGTGCCCCGCCACCCGCAGCACGCTGATCGAGATGAGGTCCATCTGGACCACCTCCTGCAACAGGTCGACGAAGGTTTGCAGAAAGGCTAGCCCGGTGCGGGCGGAGAGAAGCTCGAGGTCGCTGGAGGAGGGAGGCAAATGGCGGCTCTTCTGACTGGGACATTGGCGCGCCTGGCGGCGGGCCGTTCCGTCAGGATGCGGTCATTTGCGGCCCGGGGTCAAGCGGGCTGCTGCCGGGGCTGCGGCAAGCCGGCAACCTTGGGACAGATCGGGTTTGAAGGGCGGCTGGACTACGCGGCCATCGGCCCCGCACCGAACCTTGCTGCGCGTCTTTGCGACAAAGCCGCGGGCGGCGAGAATGTTGCAGCCTTCCGGTTGGCGCCCTTCGGGAATGAGTCGGACAGGTAAACGCGGCCCCTCGGCAAGCGTCGGAGGCCGCCAGGCGCGGCTGCAATAATTTGTGAACAGCGCTTACGGGGCTGAGATAGTGGATGCTTCGCTGCTTGGTTGAAAATTTACTTTTCACGATGGCTTTACTGAGCCGTGAGCGGCGGTGATCTTCCGGCCACTGAAAGAGGAGATGGAGAAAGTCATGAGAAAACTACTCATATCGACCGCAGCAATTCTTTCACTGGCGGCCCCCGCATTTGCCGGCATCGGCAACGGGAACGGCGTCGATAATGGAAACAAGAACGGCTGGGAAGACTCCGGTGGCGGCTATCAGGGCAATGTGCCCAAGGGGCTGAACGTTAGCGGAGACAACGGCCGTATCGACAATGGCGGCGGCAACGGCGGTGAAAACCTGCAGGGCAACACGCCGAACAAGAACGGTGAAGACGGAGGCGGGGACGACGATCCGCCCGCGGAATAACACTTGATTTCAGTTGAATAACCGGGCCGGTTGCCGTTTCTGCAGCCGGCCCGATTTTTTGGCCGCCCTTCGATTCAGCCGGAGAGGCCGCGGCCGGTGGTGCGGCTGAGGGCGCGGTCGAAGGCCTTGCCGGTCGGGGTCTGGCGCAGGCGGTCGTCGATCAGGTTGATCTCGGGCACCGTGCCGCCCCAGGGGTAGGGGTTGGCGGCGAACCAGGCGTGGCGTTCAATGAAGGGCAGGCGCTCCATCATGGCGATGGATTCCTCGGCGAAACGGGCGTTCTGCTCGTGGGTGACCGCGCCGGGGCGGTGCCAGTCGATGCGGGCAAACTCGGTGACCCAGATCGGGCGTTTATACTCGGCATGAACAGCGCGCAGCCAGCGTTCGAACTCCTTCACGCTGCCGTTTTCGGAATAATAATGCACAGCCATGAAATCGACGCGCAGACCCTGTTTTTCCACCTCATTCATAAAGCGGCGCTGCCAGGAATTGCGCCCCAGGGTCTGGCCTTCGGTGGTGGCGGGGCTGCCGAGGCGGAGCCCGCGTTTTTCCAGCTGCGGCCAGAGCTGTGCAGCCTTCTGCGGCGACATGCCGGCCTGGTGGCTGCCGCGCCCGTCCGGTTCGTTGAAGCCCAGCAGTGCCTTGGGCTTGCGGCCCGATTTTACCGGTTTGCGCAGGTCTTTGGCAGAATGGATCATCGGCACAAATTCGACGGTGCGGCGGCTGCTGCCCTTGTTGTACATCTGATCGGGACGCCAGTTGTAATACCAGCTGAGGCCGGGGGAATCCTCGATCCACTCCAGCGTTTTATTGCTGGAGTTCTCCCAGGCACCGACGCCTGCTTTGTCTGCCATGGCTGTGCCTGCCATCAGCAAAAGACCTCCCAGAAGGAGGATACACCGCTCGATCATTTTGGCCTCATTGTTTTGCGGCCCAAGGTAGGGGAGAGAGGGCGCGGGCGGTAGGCCGCAAGTGCGCTTATTATCCGGGCTGGCGCAAATTTGCCGCTGCGCGAAGGCGCGATGGGCGAAGATCAGCGCAGCGAGGCGCGTTTCAGGGCGTCTACCGCGTCCGGACGGTCCAGCAGGCTCTGCGAGACCTCGACCCCATGGCTGCCGCGGCGGTGGGCAGTGGTGCGGCGCAGGCGGCCGGGCAGAGCGGGTTCGGTCACCGGGTCCACCAGCAGGGATTCTGCGGCGATGCCCTCGGCATAAATGATGTGGTGGCCGTCAAACAGGATCTGAACATAGTCGGCGAAACCGCCCTGCTGCACGGTGACAGTGGTGCCGTTGACCAGATCACGGGCAGTGACCAGCAGCTCGGAAGCGCCTGCACCGATCTCATCGGCGCGCTGATAGACAAACAGGCGGTGGTTCGGACCGACCAGAAGATCATGCGCATTGTTCAGAGCGCCTGCGCTGATCAGCACCGGCGCCAGGGTGCCTTCGGCGCGCAGGGTGGAGCGGCCGACCCAGTGGATCTCCTGAGCGCCCTCGTCGCGGGTCAGAACCCGGTCGCCGGCTTTCAGCTCTTCGACCTTGACCTGCGCACCGGTGGCCAGGGTGATGCGGGTGCCGCGGATGAAAGAGGTACTGGCGGCCTGGGCCAGGGTCTTGCGGGCGTCCTCGCGGCTGGCGCGCACCAGCGTGTAGGGCTCTTTGGGCTGCAGGGGGGTGAGCGGCAGCAGGTAGACCTCGGCGATCATGCCGTCGCTGTCGGTCTCCACCAGCACCAGCGCCTCGGCCATCGTGCCGGCCGGCGCCATCAGGCTGAGTGCGCAATCCAGGTGCAGCGCAGCCCCCGGCCTGCCAAGGGCCGAGGCCGCGGCGATGGTGAACCGGCCGTCGGGATGGGCTTCCAGGGCCAGGCGGGCCGTTTCGGCACCGGGCTGCAGCACATAGGAGTCATCCAGCATCAGCTCGTCCAGCACGCCGAGCACGTCGCCCATATTCGCACCGCTTTCCACCTGCAGCGCTTCGGCGCGGTAGGCGGGCAGGGCGTGGATATGGCCGGTGGCTGTGGTCATGCGGGTTGTCATCTTGAGGATCTCATCAGCGGCTGAAAATGTCATGAAAGCGGCGGAAATGCCAGAACTGCATGCATCACTACCCGGTGATTTGGGCCAGAGTGGGGCGCCGGTGTGGCTGCGGGGGGTTCCATTCACGCAGCGGCTGTGCATGGTCTGGGGCAACAACATGAGAAAAGGGGAGAGATTCCATGGATCTGGGTATTTCCGGCAAGCGCGCGCTGGTTTGCGCGTCCAGTAAAGGCCTGGGCCTGGGCTGCGCCGAGGCGCTGGCCGAAGCGGGTGTGAACCTGGTGATGAACGCCCGCGGCGCGGAGGCGCTGGAGGCCTCGGCTGCGGCGATCCGCGAGAAGCACGGCGTTGATGTGGTGACCGTGGCGGCCGATATCACTACGGAAGAAGGCCGCGCCGCGGTGCTGAAGGAAGCCGAAGGCGTGGATATCCTGGTCAACAATGCGGGCGGCCCGCCGCCGGGCATGTGGACCGACTGGGAGCGCGAGGATTTCATCAAGGCGCTGGACGCCAATATGCTGGCGCCGATTGCCATGATTAAGGCCCTGGTGCCCGGCATGATGGAGCGCGGCTGGGGCCGGGTGGTCAATATCACCTCGCAGTCGGTGAAGGCGCCGATTGCAGTGCTGGGCCTGTCGAATTCTGCCCGTGCCGGGCTGACCGGCTATGTCGCCGGCACCTCGCGGCAAGTGGCGGGCAGCGGAGTCACCATCAACAACCTGCTGCCGGGCATCCATGCCACCGACCGGATGATCTCGCTCGATACGGCGGCGAGCGAGGCCCAGGGCATCACGATGGAGGAGGCCGCCGCGCAGCGCCGTGCCACCATTCCCGTGGGCCGCTACGGCAAGAAGGAAGAGTTCGGCGCCACCTGTGCCTTCCTGTGCTCGCAGTTTTCAGGCTATATCGTTGGCCAGAACATCCTCTTGGATGGCGGCGGCGTCAACGCGACGCTGTAATCCATGGCCAGCGGTTTCTCTCTGAAGGATCAGCTGTTCAATGCTGAGAAGGCCCGCTACCTGGCGGGTCTTTTTGCTGCTGCGGGCGCGGGTTTTGACGCCGGCGGTTTTGAGGCGCGGGTGATGGCGCGGCTGCCGGAACTGGAGCTGAAAGAGCGCATCACTTGGATCGCCGAGGTGCTGGCCGGGCATCTGCCGGATGCGCTGCCCGAGGCGGCACCGGTGATCCTGCGCGCCCTGCCGGCGCCGTTGGACCCGTCAAAGAGCGATGATGATTTCGGTGATTTCATCTTTGCGCCGCTGGGTGATCTGGTGGCCGCCAAGGCGGTGGCGGATCACCCGGAACTGGGGCTGGACCTGCTGGAGGAAATCACCCAGCGCTTTTCCATGGAATGGGCCATCCGTCCCTTTCTGAACCATTGGCCCGAACTGACGCTGGCGCGGATGGAGGGTTGGGCGGCGCATGGCAGCTATCATGTGCGCCGTCTGGTGAGCGAGGGCACCCGGTCGCGGCTGCCCTGGGGGCAGGCGGTCGGGCTGGGGCTGGCGGATGCGCTGCCCTTGCTGGATGTTCTGCATCAGGACAGAACCCGGTATGTGACAAGATCGGTCGCCAACCATTTGAACGACATTACGAAAAAAGATCCTGATTTGGTACTGGACCGGCTTTCTGCGTGGCAGGCGGCGGCCCGGCAAGAGCGCGCGGAGCTGGACTGGATGGCGTCCCATGCGCTGCGCGGGCTGGTGAAGGCGGGCCATCCCGGTGCAATGACCATGCTGGGGTTTGATCCCGATGCGCCGGTTGAGGCGGCGGTGGAGATCGCCGCTGAAGCCCGCATCGGCGGCGCGCTGGAGTTTGCAGTGACGCTGGAGGCCCCGGCGCGCCAGCCGGTGCTGGTCGATTACATCATCCATTTCCAGCGTCCCGGCGGAAAAGTCTCGCCCAAGGTGCACAAGCTGAAACAGGCGGTGATCGAAGGGTCTGCACTGACCCTGAAGAAGAAGCACAAGCTAAAGGGCGATGCGACCACCTTCAAACTGGTGCCCGGCGCGCACCGGCTGGAGGTTCAGGTGAATGGGCGCATCTGCGCGGCGGCGGAGTTTGAGCTGCTGGGGTGAGGCCTAGCCGCAAATCCCCGGCAGCTCTACGCCGCGCCACGGCAGGTAGACATCATGCTCGCGGCTCTGCGGCAGGGGTGACAGCGGCATGGCGCCGCTGATCATTGTGTGCAGCCGCTTGGTGCGGGGCGCCTTGGGGGCCAGCGCACGGCAGCAGACATATTCCCCGATGATGGCGCCCTGCTGTTCGTAGCCGAAGTCCAGAAAGGCAGATTTGGTTTCCAGATCAAAGAGGTAGGGATCCGGGGAGGCGCTATGCTCGGCCGCGGCCTTCAGCGGGTGGTAGCCGGTGGTTTTGCGGTTCTGCCATTGCCAGATATGGGTCAGCTCATGCGCCAGCAGCATTGCTTCGATCAGGTGCAGTTTTTCGGGGTACTCCGGCACGTAGTCATCCAGGTACCAGTCGCGCGAAAAGAAGATCCGGTTGAACAGCACCACGGCTGCCGGGGTGACGGTGACCACCTCGGCTTCCACCGGCGGCAGGATTTTCTCGCGGCAGGAGGTGCGCGGCCGGGGCTGGCGGCGGAAGGTGACGGCAGCGGCCGGAGAGCCTTCGACCAGCCGCACCCGGCCGGCATCAAGGCTGCTGCCCTGGATTTGTGCCGCCAGCGCGCGCTCCTGTTCTGTCAGCGGCCGCCCGCAGGCGGCCAGAACCAGCAGGGACAGGAGCAGGGGGCGCAGCATTCAGCAGCTAAAAGCCAGCACGCGGCTGATCTCGGTCAGGCTCCGGCCGGACTGGTCCATCCATTCATTGAAGGCGGCCTGCACCGCCTTCATCGCGGTTTTTGAAGTGGCGGGCTTGTCGATCACCCCTTCGGCGATCAGCCGCGCGGTGCCGTCCTGGCCCAGCACAAAGGCGTCACGGCCTGCGAAGCGCATGGCATATTGCGCCGAATTGCCGCCCAGCCGGCTGCCGCGTTTCTTCAGCATGTCCAGAAGGCCGATGTAATCGGTGGCGGGCCAGCCGCCTAGCACCTGACCCGCGCCGCCTTCCTCACGCAGCTCCAACAGGAAGGCGGCATTGTCGCGCACGGTGGCGATTTTGGTGCCGTTCCTCACGATGCGGGTATCCTGCAGCAGCTGATCGAACTTTTCGTCATCCATGAAGGCGCAGCGGCCGACGTCGAAGCCGTCAAAGGCTTCTTCAAAACCGTCCCATTTGTTTTCGATGACCTTCCAGTTGAACCCGGCCTGGAAGATGCATTTGGTCATGATCGACAGCCAGCGGTCCTCAGCCAGTTTGGTGATCTTAGGGTCGGGCTTCACCAGCCTGGCTTCCAGCGCGTCCGGGCCGCCGTGGCGCTCTGCGGAAATGGCGTAGATCTCATCAAAGCTGCGCATGGGGGCTCCTCAGGCGGGGTTCACGAAGGTGGCGGTGGCGGTGGAGACCATCTTGCCGCTGTCGGCCTCTGCCATCTCGGCGCGGGCAAAGACCAGTGCGCGCCCCGCACGCACCACGCGGGCGGTGCAGAGGATGGCCGAGCCGGTGCCGGGGCGCAGGAACTGGGTGTGCAGGTCCGTGGTGGCAAAGGGTTTGAACCCGCCTGCATGGGCCGAGGCCGCAATCACCATGGCGGTATCGGCCAGTGCGGCCAGCGCCTGGCCCGAGACAATGCCGCCAACGCGGGAGAGTTTCGGCGAGAGCGGCATGCGGATCACCACCTGTTCGGGGGAGCATTCGATCACCTCCGGTTCCAGTGCCAGCACCCAGTCGGCGAAGTTTTCGGATAGGATGGCTTGGGCGTCCTGCGGGGTCATGTCGGCCTCTTGTTCTATGCGCTGTTGCCCACCCTAGCGGCGGGGCTTTCGCAACTCTACCAGTGATTTGCCAAGCCGGAAGGGGGCGGCAAAGCTGACGAGGCAAAGCGCGATGATCTGCAGGGCGAGGATATAGGCGTTGTCCTGCAGGTACTCCCATTCGGCTTTCAGCTTGCCCACATGGGCGATCAGATCGTCATAGCCGCGCGCGATGATCAGGTAGTCGCCGGCAATGGCCGGCACTTTGCGGCGCATATTGTCGATGGCCGCTTGTGTGGGTGCGTCCAGCGAGGTGAAGACAAGGAAGGGTTCGGGGTCAAAGGTATCCGCCTTGGCGCGCATCTCATCCATCTCGCCGTTGGTGCCGCCAAAGAAGGACAGCCCCTGCAAGGGGGCGACTTCATCCGTCACGGCGATGAACAGGGGCAGCTCGGCATTGCCCGCGGTGGAGGCAGAGAGGAATTCGACTTTTTCGCAGAGGGTTGTGGTGTCAGGATCAGAGGCGGGATCGCAGAAGCGCAGGCGGGAGCGGGCG
>CAJXHQ010000022.1 GCA_913054485.1 uncultured Paracoccaceae bacterium | reverse complement strand
TCACAGCTCTGGGCATGAGGTATATCTATATTCCGGTTGACTTCACCTGTCCTGCAGAGTCGGATTTTACCAGGTTATGCGCGGCCATCGAAGATCATGCCGAAGCGAAAATACATGTGCACTGCATTTACAATGCGCGTGTCACGGCCTTTTTCCACCGCTATGCCGCATCCGGCCGCGGCCCGTCCCGGGAAGTGACCCGCCAGCTTATGGACAGCATCTGGCAGCCGGGGGAGGATTGGGCTGGGTTTCTGGGCTGTGAGCGCGCTATCGGCCAGCCGAACCGCTATGCCGGGTGGGACTGCTAAGGTCAGCTGCGCGGCTTGCATAAAGCGGAGGCTGCAAATGAAAACGCCGCACCCAAGGGCGCGGCGTTTCCTGAAAATCCGATGTGCAGAAGCTTAGAAGCCCAGGCCTTCGTATTTCTTCTTGAACTTGGAGACGCGGCCGCCGGCATCCATCAGACGGGTGGTGCCGCCGTTCCATGCAGGGTGCACGGAAGGATCAATGTCCAGTGCCAGCTGATCGCCTTCGGCGCCCCAGGTCGACTTCATCTGAACAACGGTGCCGTCGGTCATTTTGACGTTGATCATGTGGTACTCGGGATGGGTGTCTTTTTTCATGATACCGCTCCTCAGGCTTTCTTGGGCTTGTAGTTTGCATCTTCTGCGATACGTGCGGACTTACCGCGGCGGGCGCGCAGGTAGTACAGCTTGGCGCGGCGGACACGGCCACGGCGCACAACGGTGATGCTGTCGATGTTGGTCGAGTGCAGCGGGAACACACGCTCCACGCCTTCGCCAAACGAAATCTTGCGGACGGTGAAGGAACCGGCAATGCCGGAACCGTTTTTGCGGCTGATGCAGACGCCTTCGTAGTTCTGCACGCGCGAACGGCTGCCTTCGGTCACTTTGAAGCCGACACGGATGGTGTCACCGGCTTTGAAGTCGGGGATGTCTTTCCCCAGGGCGGCGATTTGCTCCGCCTCCAGCTGTGCGATCAGGTTCATCGCAGTCTCCTAAATATGCTCACGGTTGGTCCGCGAAGTTGGGTGCCGTCTCAGAGCTCTGCGTCTTCACCGGGTCCGCATCGCGCCCGCCAGAGATAATCCGTCTTTGCTTTCGTCTCTGTCCCGCCTGCACTGCGGCCGAAGAAAGCAGCAGGAATACAACGCAAAACAGGTCCGGACGACTCGAGATGAGCCCCGGACAGGCGGTATTTAGGTGAGCGGGGCCGCGAAAGCAAGGCTGAAAGGGCTTGCAACCGCCAGTTCCGCGTATTAGTTAGGCTTCCTAACCAGCGAGGCTCTCCAATGGCGCAGCTATCAGATCTGATCCAGAAACTGAATCGCCTTTCCAGCCGGGAATGGGCGGAATCAGCGCGCGTGGGAAGCCTGAGCCTCAGTGAGTTCGAATACCTGAACGCAGTAGACGAGCAGGCGCACAGGCCGTTTGGCGCAAATGGGGAGCACGGCCAGCATCTGCATGACATCGTTGCAGAGCTCGGCGTGACCAAAGCCTCGGCGAGTTCCATGATCAGCAAACTGCAAGGGCGCGGACTGGTGGAACGCTTTCAATGCCAGATGGATGCGCGGGCCTATCACATCACTTTGACACCAAAAGGCGCTGTGCTGCTTGCGCAAGGCAAGCAGGTCTACGCCCGCATCGCGGACATAGCGGAAAAGGAACTGGGGGAAATCGCATTCACCCCGGTTCCTGAATGACCAGTCAAACACAGAGGGTTTGCCTGGATTTTATAGTAAGTTAATCTAACTAACGGAGAAGACAATGACCTATCAGAACATCATTCTCGGGATATCGATCCATGCCCTGATCTGGGAGCACCTGCCAATGTGGGGCACCTGGTTTACCCGGCTGCTCGGCAGACTGCCCAAACCGCTGCAATCGCTTTATGAGCAATGGCACTGCCCCTATTGCGCCGGGTTCTGGATCGGGATCTCGCTGCACGCCGCCACGGGAAACTGGACCCTGCCGCTGCTTGCTGACATGCCGGCCTTTTGGGGGCCGGCCGGTCTGCCTGCGGCCTGGTTCCTGGATGGACTGGCTTCGGCCATCCTGATCAAGACGGGTGTCCTGATGCTGAATGCAGTAGGACTCCCGGCCATCAAGGGCTATCAGCTGAAAACCGAGTTCATGAAATCACGGAAGACAGAAACTCAGTCCTGACCGGGTTTACTTGCAATGTAGTCCGCCCAAACATCGGGGCGCCGCGATTTGGTGATCTCTTCGCTCATCTCGTGGCGCCATTCGGCCACTTTGCCATGATGGCCGGACATCAATACGTCAGGGATCTTGAGGTCTTTCCACTCTGCCGGGCGCGTGTACTGCGGGTGTTCCAGCAGGCCGGAAGAGAAGCTCTCCTCTTCCGTGGAGGCTTGGTTGCCGAGGACACCGGGGATCAGCCGCACGGTGGCGTCGATCAGTGCCTGCGCGGCGATCTCGCCGCCGGTCATGACAAAATCGCCAAGCGAGACTTCCTGGATGCCATAATGTTCCAGCACCCGCTCATCCACGCCTTCAAAGCGGCCGCAGAGCAGGGTCATGCCGTCGCAGCGGGCAAACTTCTGCATCATCTGCTGGTTCATCGGCTTGCCACGGGGGGACAGGTAGACCAGTGGCCAATCGCCTGACGTGTCCGCCATCGTGTGCTCAATCGCCTCCCCCAGAACGTCGGGGCGCAGCACCATGCCGGCACCGCCGCCCGCAGGCGTGTCGTCCACGTTGCGGTGCTTACCCTTGCCGAACTGGCGCAGGTCCACCGTCTCCAGCTGCCACAGCCCTTCCTGCAACGCCTTGCCGGTCAGGCTTTCGCCCAGCACGCCGGGAAAGGCGGTGGGGAACAGCGTGATGATCTTAGCCTTCCACACATTCACCAGATCCGGCGTCGGCGTGATCAGCTCGCGCGGCTTGAATGAGGGGCGGATGGCCTTGCGGCCGTGGGATTTGCTGGGTGCGTTAGTCATGTCACGCTCTTTAGGTCAAGGCTGGGACGGAAGGAAGCCGCTTCAGAAAAGCCCGTCCGGCGGATCGGCAATGATGCGGCCCGCGCTCAGATCCACTGTTGGCACCGCCGCCAAGGTGAACGGCAGCAGCACGGTGGAATTGAGACCAGACCCGTGAATTTCCAGCAGGTCGCCCGCGCCATGGTTCTGCACGTCCTTTACGCGCCCGAGAAGCGTGCCGCCGGTGTCATAGACCTCCAGGCCGATCAGATCCGCGAGATAATACTCACCATCTGGCAGGCTGGGCAGCTGGTTCCGGCGCGCATAGAGCTTCAGCGTCTTGATAGCGTCGGCGTCCTCTTTGGTCTCGACCCCGCCCAAATGCGCGGCAAAGCCGTTTTTCACCGCGCGGGTCAGCACCAGCGGGTAACTCTGGCTGCCGTCTTCATTGGACAGCGGACTATAGGTCTCGATGTCTGCCGGATTGGCGCAGAAGCTTTTGATGCGGACTTCGCCACGGACCCCAAAGGCGCCGGCCACGACGCCGACACAGACCAGATCGCTCATTGTTTTGCTCCTTTGCAGAGACCCTCGGCCACCTGACCGCCGACAGCGGTGCAGCGGTCGGTGTGGGCGTTGCGTTCATGAAAGATGCCCGCGAGGAAGGCAATGGCCGCAAAGACCGGCAGGCGGATCAGTTTGAACATCTGCTAACGGGTCTCCAGCGGCAGGTCGGCGCGGCGGCTTTCCCAGCCCTGATGTTCCAGTTCAGGCGTGTCCGACAGCACCTCGGGGTGGCCGGCGCAGAAATAGCCGATCAGCTGCCAGCCGTCCGGTGCATTCAGATCGCGGTTCAGCTGCACAGGGTCCAGTACCGAAACCCAGCCGAGGCCGAGCCCTTCGGCCCGCAGGGCAAGCCAGAACGGGGTGATCGCAGTGACCACCGAGTAGCGCCGCATCTCGGGCATGGTGGCAGCACCAAGGCCATGGCCCTGTGCAGTTTCATCGTCGCAGTAGACGGCAAGCTGCACCGGTGCCTTCTGCATGCCGGAAAGTTTCAGGGTAGCGTATTTTGCTGCGCGTTCGCCGCTGTAGCCCTTCAGGGCTTCGGCGTTGGCGGCTTCGAAATTCTTCAGGGCGGCAGCCCGCGCGGCATCGCTTTGGATGCGCAGGATGCGCCAGGGTTCGCTCAAGCCCACCGAGGGGGCGAGCTGGAAGGCGGAGAGGCAGCGCGAAAGCACTGCCTCGTCCACCGGATCTTCGCGGAACCGGCGCACATCGCGCCGGAGCCGCATCAGCAGATCAAGCTGGCTGCGGAAATCCGCGGAAAACTCTGCGTCCCGCAGCCCCAAGATCTTACTCCGCGTCGGCAGGCGCTTCGGCAGCTTCAGCTGCTTTGGCGGCTTTTTCTTCAGCGCGCTCAACGGCTTTCTTGCCGGGGGCACCTTTCTTGGGGTTGGAACGCTCGGCCTTCTCGCGCACGCCGGCTGCTTCCAGCATACGGGCGATACGGTCGGTCGGCTGGGCGCCCTGGCTCAGCCAGTACTGCACGCGCTCCATGTCCATTTTCACGCGCTCTTCGCTGTCTTTCGGCAGCAGCGGGTTGTAGGTGCCCAGCTTCTCGATGAAGCGGCCGTCGCGGGGCATGCGGCTGTCCGCTGCAACGATACGGTAGAAGGGGCGCTTTTTGGAGCCGCCACGGGCGAGACGGATTTTCATAGCCATGAGAGTTTCTCCTTGTACTTGGCTTTGTGCAGCGGGCAGGCCCGCCGGCATTCGGGTTGTTTCGGCGTTTCGGCGCGGAGGTGCGCCTGACGTCAGTTACTCCTGGTGCTTCTTGTGGTGACGGATCACCTCTTCGATGACGAAGTTCAGGAATTTCTTGGCAAATTCCGGGTCGAGCCCGGAGTCTGCGGCGAGCTGTTCGAGCCGCGCGATCTGCTTGGCTTCGCGGTTGGGGTCGGAAGGCGGCAGGTCGTGCTCGGCCTTCAGGACGCCCACGTCCTGGGTGTGTTTGAACCGTTCGGCCAGGGTGAACACGAGGATCGCGTCCAGCCGGTCGATGCTTTCGCGGTGGCCCTTCAGCAGCGCCGCGGCGCGGGCTACGGGATCTTGAATATCAGTGGTCATATCGCTCTCCGCAGTGCAGAAAATTCTGCGTGGTCCAAGGGGGTGATACCCGTGCACCGCGCGTGCACCAGCCGTGCACCGCCGCAGCGCAGAAAATCGTTACGGGGAAGGAGGTCAGTCAATGGCCCATCCCTTCGGTTTGAACATCGGGTCGGCGTAATGGCCGATCTCCATCTCGATCCCATGCGCCAGCTGGCTGTCCTTCAGCGCCGCCGCCGAGGGGTGGCGGTAGACCGCATCGTTGCCGTCCACGGTGGCGGCGTCATGGTCCTTCTTGGCACCCAGCCGTTCGGCGAGTCGGATCGAATCCAGGTTCTTGGGGTCGATATAGGACACGGCGCTGTCCCAGCCCAGCTGGCCGTAGAAGTAGCTGCGCGCCGCGTGGGTCGCCTCCAGCGCGTAGCCCTTGCCGGCTGCATCGGGCCAGATCACCCAGGCGAGTTCCTTTTCCGGCCAGCCTGCAGGCTGCCAGCCGCCGGCCATGCCGTAGGTCTCGTCCGTCACCTTGTCGTGGATCATCCACATGCCGAAGCCGTGAATCTGCCAATGGCCGATCTCAGCCGCGTAGAGCATCCAGGATTCGTAGGTGTTGAGCGGCCCGCCCATGAAGCGCGCGCGGTAGGAGGTGAAGGTGGCCTGGAAGTTCGGGTAATCCTCGGCTTCCGGGCCGCGCAGCACCAGACGCTTGGTCTCGATGACAGGAATGTTCTTGGGCATCAGGAGTCCCCCCCTATTTTGGGGTGGCGCCAGACCTGGCAAGGCTTGTCCAGCAGTTCGCCGTTGCGTTCGAAGCGCGCGCCGAGCCGTTCAGCCAGCGTCATCGAGCGGCTGTTGGCCGGGTCGATATAGGAAATCACCCCGTCCAGCCCGAAGTGCTGCGCGCCATAAGCACGGGCGGCGGTGACGGCCTCAAATGCAATGCCCTTGCCCTCGGCGGCCTCATAGACGTGCCAGCCGAGTTCCGGCTCGTCCCAGCCGGGGGCGTTGATGAAACCGGCTTTGCCGAGCGGGCTGCCGGTTTCCTTGTCCGCGATGGTCCAGACGCCGAAACCTTTCAGCACCCAATGGCCCAGCCCGGACGCGAAGCCTTTCCATGCCTGCCAGCGGTCGCAAGGGCCGCCAACAAAGCCGCTGCGCGGCGAGGCCATGAAGTTTGCATGGGCTTCGAAATCGGTTTCCAGCGGCGCGCGCAGGATCAGGCGATTGGCTTCGATCACCGGGATGGGCAAGGTTACGGAGGTCATGCGTAGGCCTCCATTCCGCCGTTCTCAATGTCCGCCGGGCCAAGGTGGCGCCAGACCTGCAGGGTGCCGTAGGCCGGGTGGCCGTAATCGGTTTCGTGTGCTGCGCCGAGCCGTTCGGCGACTTTGCGGGAGCCGGCATTGTCCGGCGCGATCAGCGACACGGCGGTGTCCCAGCCCAGCACGTCATAGGCGTGGGTGCGGGCCGCCAGCGCGGCCTCGGTCGCGTAGCCCTTGCCGGTGAAGCCGGTCATGAGCGTCCAGCCGATTTCCGGCTCGGGCCAGGCTTCCGGGCACCAGAGGCCAACGTGGCCGACGTAAGCGCCGGTGGTTTTTTCCTCGACACCCCAGAAGCCGTAGCCGCGGATCATCCAGTGGCCGAGCATCATGGCGATGGCGCGCCAGGTCTCGTCCCGGCGCATCGGGCCGCCGACAAAGCGTGAGGCGTCAGAGGCGAAGAAGGCGGCCTCGGCGTCGAGATCACCCTCGGACGGGGCCCGCAGGATCAGCCGGTCGGTTTCAAGGCGCGGTATCAGGGTCATTGCACGCGCCCCTTGTCTGCCAGAACGCCTTCGGGGGTGTGCCGCCAGATGCGGATCTTGCCCAGCATCTTGTGGTCGATCAGGTGCTCGGGCCGCGCGCCGAGGCGCTGGGCGAGCTTGATAGAGCTGTCGTTGTCCTCTTCGATCAGCGAGGCGACGCTGTCCCACTTCTGGTCGAAGAACAGCCAGTCGAGGATGCATTGCACCGCTTCCGAGGCCAGGCCGCGGCCGCGGGCGGTTTCTGTCAGGTGGTAGCTGACTTCCGGCTCCGGCCAGCCGGCCGGGAACCACGGCCCGGCCATGCCCATGACATCATCCGTCTTGCGGTCCAGGAGCACAAACATGCCGTAGCCGCGCAGCTGCCAGTGGCCGATCAGCGTTGCCAGCGACCACCAGACGGCGTGTGCGTCCTCGGCCGAATTGATGAACAGCGGCGCGTCTTCACCGGCCAGTTTCGCGGCGGCGTCGAAGCTCTCTTCCGCCGGGGAGATCAGGCGCAGGCGTTCGGAATGCAGTTCGGGGTAACGCAGTTCGGTCATGCGGCATACCCTGTCCGGTCCGCCGAGGCGGCCGGTTCTGCGGCGAGGCCGCTCAAAGGGATATGACGCAGGCGCGCGGTCATCGGATTACTTCTTCTTCCCGAAACCGGAGAGCCCGGGGGGCAGGCCCATGCCGCCGCCGAGGCCGGGCAGGCCTTTGCCGCCGCCCATCGCCTTGGCCGCTGCCTGCAGCGCCTTGGGGTCCATCGCCGACGGGTCCATGCCGCCCGCCATGTCCGGCATGCCGCCGCCTTTGCCCATCATGCCCTTCATGGCTTCTTTCAGCATCTTGCCTTTGCCCATCTTGCCGATCTTCTTCATCATGTCGGCGGTCTGGCGGTGCATTTTCAACAGCTTGTTGAGGTCCGAGACCTGCATGCCTGCACCGGCGGCGATACGCTTTTTGCGGCTGGCCTGCAGCAGCGCGGGGTTGGCGCGCTCTTTCTTGGTCATCGACTGGATGATGGCGATCTGGCGTTTGATCGTCTTGTCGTCGAAACCGGATTGTTCGACCTGCTTGGCCATTTTGTTCATGCCGGGCATCATCTGCATCATGCCCTCCATACCGCCCATTTTGAGCATCTGGTCCAGCTGCATGCGCAGGTCGTTCATGTTGAACTGACCTTTCATCATGCGCTTCATCATGCGTTCGGCCTGTTCGGCCTCGATGGTTTCCTGCGCCTTCTCGACCAGCGCGACGATGTCGCCCATGCCGAGGATACGGCCCGCGACACGGTCCGGCTCGAAGGTTTCAATCGCGTCCATCCGCTCGCCGGTGCCGACAAAGCGGATCGGCTTGCCGGTGACAGCGCGCATCGACAGGGCCGCACCGCCGCGGCCGTCGCCGTCCATCCGGGTGAGGACCACGCCGCTGATGCCGATCTTGGCGTCGAATTCTTCCGCCACTTCGACCGCAACCTGACCGGTGAGCCCGTCGACCACCAGCAGGGTCTCGCGGGGGGTGACGACGTTGCGGACGTCCTCGACCTCCTGCATCAGGGTCTCGTCGATGTGCAGACGGCCCGCAGTATCCAGCATGTAGACGTCATAGCCGCCCAAGGCCGCCTGCTGCTTGGCGCGTTTGGCGATATCGACCGGCTTCTGGCCCTTGACGATCGGCAGCGTGTCGACGCCGATCTGCGCGCCGAGCACGGCCAGCTGGTCCATCGCCGCCGGGCGGTAGACGTCGAGCGAGGCCATGAGGACGCGCTTGCCCTCTTTTTCCTTCAGGCGTTTGGCCAGCTTGCCGGTGGTGGTAGTCTTACCGGACCCCTGCAGACCGACCATCAGGATCGGGGCGGGCGGGCTGTCGATCTTCAGCGCGCCGGGATCGTCTTCGCCGCGCAGGGTGTCGACCAGCGCGTCATGCACGATCTTGACAACCTGCTGGCCCGGGGTCACCGATTTGGTGACCGCCTGGCCGGTGGCCTGTTCCTGGACCTTCGTGACGAAGTCGCGCGCCACCGGCAGCGAGACGTCGGCCTCAAGCAGGGCGACACGGACTTCGCGCAGGGCGGTTTTGACGTCTTCTTCGGACAGGGCGCCCTGTTTGGTCAGACGGTCAAAGACGCCGGAGAGACGTTCGGATAGATTTTCAAACATGCCTCGCGGCCTCCTTCGGTTTCTGCTCTGGCTGCCCCGAATGTAGGGAGCAACCGGTCCATGCACAATTGCCCCCACGGGCGCGACGCGCTGGTGGGGGGCGATCCCGGCGATTAAGCCATGGGACCGGAAGACTCAGAGGCTTCCGGATGTTGGGAGTGCGTTACGCTTTTGGGGGCGGGGAGTCAAGCAAGCCAGGGGCGGGGGCCGCCGGACGCGTCAGAAAGATAGGACTTTGCGTCAAACGGTATCTTCGCTTAGCGTATCCGGGATTTCGAGCATTTTTTTAGTACCCAGGAGTGTCATGCCGCGCGGATCTGCCCATAGCGACAAAGTTCTGGATATTGCCGCCTCGCCCTCGGCGGCGGCGCACTCGCGGCTGGCGGCCAGCTGGCGGCGCTCGGTTGAGAAACACGGGCTGGATCCGGGGGAACGGCGCGGGCCGGAGCGGGTGGATGGGGCGCAGCTGCGCGAGCGGCTGGGCGCGATGGAGCGCTTCATGCAGGTGGCATCACCGCATCTGGACCGGCTTTATTCGCTGGTCGGGCAGTCGGGCTGCGCGGTGCTGCTGACGGACCGGGAAGGCGTTGTGCTGGACCGGCGGTTCAGCGATGCGGATGCCGGGGTGTTCGAATCCTGGGGTCTGGGCCTTGGCGCCGATTGGAGCGAGGCGCGCGAGGGCACCAATGGCATCGGCACCTGCCTCACGGAACAGCGCCGGGTGATCATCCACCGCGACGAGCATTTCTACGCCCGCAACACCGCGATGAGCTGTATCGACGCGCCGGTCTACGGCAGCGACGGGGAGCTGCTGGCGGCACTTGATGTCTCCTCGGCGCGGGCGGATCAGACGGAGGTGTTCAATAGGCTGATCGGCGCGCAGGTGGCGCAGATGGCGCGCGCGATTGAAGAGGCGAACTTCCGGGCCGATTTCGGCTGTGCCCGGATTGTGGCCGCCGAAAGCGATGATCCGGATGCCGCGGCGCTGCTGGCGATTGATGGCGACGATCTGGTGGTCGGCGCGACCCGCGGCGCGCGCAGAGCCTTCGGGCTGGATACAGGCCCTCTGACACCGCGCCCTGCCAGCGATATTCTGGGCCGCGAGGACGGTCCGGCCGGGCTGGAGCGGGCCGAACGCGCCGCGCTGGTGCGGGCGCTGGCGCGGGCCGGGGGCAATGTCAGCCAGGCCGCACGGGCGCTGGGCATCGGCCGCGCAACCCTCTACCGCAGGATGAAGAAGCTCGGCCTCGACGAAAGCTGACCGCGCCTGTCTCAGCCCTGAGACACATTTGCGGAAGCTTGACGGTCGCTCTGGTGACAGGGTCATCCGGGTGGAGGACCCGGGCCAACCTGGAGGAACCCCTATGAACGATATGACCCACACCGATGCGGGCACTTACGTCTCGCCCTTTGCGGCGCGCTATGACAATTTCATCGGCGGCAAGTTCGTGCCGCCTGTCAATGGCCGCTATTTTGACAATGCGACGCCGATCACCGGCGAGAAGATCACCGAATGCGCGCGCTCGGATGCTGCCGATATCGAGCTGGCACTGGATGCCGCCCATGCCGCCAAGACCGCCTGGGGTGCGACCCCGGCGGCGGAGCGCTCGAATACATTGCTGAAGATTGCCGATGCCATCGACGCCAACCTGGAACGCCTGGCGCAGGCCGAAACCTGGGACAACGGCAAGCCGATCCGCGAGACCATGGCGGCAGATATCCCGCTGACGGCGGACCACTTCCGCTACTTTGCCGGCGTGCTGCGGTCGCAGGAGGGCAATATGTCGGAGATTGATGTCGACACCATCGCCTATCACTTCCATGAACCGCTGGGCGTGGTCGGGCAGATCATCCCGTGGAATTTCTCGATCCTGATGGCGGCCTGGAAACTGGCGCCGGCACTGGCAGCGGGCAACTGCGTGGTGCTGAAACCGGCCGAGCAGACCCCGGCGGCGATCATGATCCTGATGGATGTGATCGCGGAGTTCCTGCCCGATGGCGTGCTGAACATCGTCAACGGCTTTGGCGGCGAGGCGGGCACCGCGCTGGCGAAATCACCGCGCATCGCCAAGATCGCCTTCACCGGCTCCACCGCCACCGGGCGCAAGATCATGGAAGCCGCCACCGCCAACCTGATCCCGGTGACGCTGGAGCTGGGCGGCAAGAGCCCGAATATCTTCTTCTCGGACGTGATGGCCAAGGATGATGCCTTCCTCGACAAGGCGGTCGAAGGCTTTGTGCTCTTTGCCTTCAACCAGGGCGAGGTCTGCACCTGCCCGTCGCGCGCGCTGGTTCAGGAGGACATCTACGATGAATTCATCGCCCGCTGCATCGAGCGGGTGAAGGCGATCAAGCAGGGCGACCCGCGCCACCCCGAAACCATGGTGGGGGCGCAGGCCAGCCAGGAGCAGCAGGACAAGATCCTGTCCTACCTGACCATCGGCCGCGAAGAGGGCGCCGAGGTGCTGGCCGGCGGCGGTGCTGCCAGCTTCAACGGGGAGCTGGCAGGCGGCAACTACATCCAGCCGACCATCCTGAAAGGCCACAACAAGATGCGCGTCTTCCAGGAAGAGATCTTTGGCCCGGTTGTGTCTGTCACCACCTTCAAGGACGAGGCCGAGGCGCTGGCGATTGCCAATGACACGATGTACGGGCTGGGCGCGGGCGTCTGGTCGCGCGATGCCAATACCTGCTACCGCTTCGGCCGCGCGATCGAGGCGGGCCGGGTCTGGGTCAACAACTACCACGCCTATCCGGCGCATGCGGCCTTTGGCGGCTACAAACAGTCCGGCATCGGGCGCGAGACCCACAAGATGATGCTGGACCACTACCAGCAGACCAAGAACATCCTGATGAGCTATAACCCCAACAAGCTGGGTTTCTTCTAAGAGTTCAGCAGATTTGCCGGGCGGCTGCGGCTGCCCGGTTTGCGGCCCGCGCTATTGCGCGGGCTGTCTTGCCGTTAAGCCGGGGTCTTACTGCGTTCCAGCCAGCTGTTGACGGCATCCACCAGCCGTTTCGGCCCTTTGGTATTGGTGTAGGACTTCACGATAGGGTAGGGGCCTGCGCTGACCATCAGAACCGGGCGGTAGAGCATTGAGCCGCGCCCGTCCGGCGTGGCAGAGCGGGTGGTCTCCAGCTCAGCCCCGGTGAGTTCGGCCAGCGGGAGTTTTGACTCGGCATAGCCCAGGACAGACCTTCGCCGGATCAGGATCTGGCCGCTGTTGCGGTCCAGGATCACTTGCTTGCGGCGCACAAAAGCGGCGAAAGCCCCGGCCCCCAACAGCACCCCGGTGCCGCCGAACAGGAGGCCGAACCAGGGTTCTTCCGCCGCGATTATCAATCCGGCGGCAGCGAAGATAAGGATGAACAGCGCTATCCCCGCCCCCAGCGGCCAGGGGCGGTTGGCAAGGATCAGCTGTTCTGATGTGTCGCGTACAACCTGCATGCCCAAAATAATAGGACGCAAGCCTGCCAAATCGCGCGGAAATTGCGATTTCCGGCGGCTGCGTCATTTCAACCGGCGCCTTGGAATGATCTTGACGCTATCTGCCCTATCTTGAACAGTTGAACCATGGCTGGCAGGCGCATCGGGCGCGGCGCCGCCCTTGCCGCCGTCAGGCCCCCCTTGAACTGCAAACAGCGAGGGGCGAGGCAGCGCATATCCAGGCTGGAACCGCACGGGGTGCCGAGGGGCACCGCCGCGTACTCCCGGGCAGTGTCAACGAACACCGGGAAAGGATCAGCCGCATGAGAGTTTTCACCATTCTGGGACCGTCGCACTCGGGCAAGACCACGCTTGCCTCGGCCCTGGCCGCCATGGAAGGGCGCGCGGGCAAGCGTCAGGACGTCGCCGGGGTTGCCGCCGTGCAGCCCTTTACTTTCATGGATGAGGACTGGGCTGCCATCGACATTGCCGGCGGCACCGAAACCCTGGCCGAAGCGGGTCCGGCGCTGGCCGCAAGCGATGCTGCGGTGGTCTGCGTGCCGGCAGATGCCGGGGCTGCGGTCCTTGCCGCGCCCTATTTGCGGCTGGTCGAAGAGGCGGGGCTCCCCGCCTTTCTTTTTGTCAACAAGATCGATGCCACCCAGGACCGTGCGGCTGATATCGTTTCCTCCTTGCAGGCCTACTGCCGCCATAACCTGATCCTGCGGCAGGTGCCGATCCGCGAGAACGGCGAGATCACCGGCGCGGTGGATCTGATCTCGGAGCGGGCCTGGCACTACGAGGAGGGCAAGCCCTCGTCGCTGGTGAAACTGCCCGAGGACATGCTGGCGCGCGAACAGGAGGCGCGCGGCGAATTGCTGGAGGCGCTGGCCGATTATGACGACCACCTGATGGAGGAGCTGATCGAGGACCACACGCCGCTGCAGGCCGAGGTCTATGACGTGGCCGCCCGGGTGGTGCAGCACAATGACCTGATCCCGGCCTTTCTGGGCGCGGCGGATCATGCCAACGGGGTGCACCGGCTGATGAAGAGCCTGCGCCACGAATGCCCCGGCGTGGAGGAAACCCTGCGCCGCTTAACAGTGCGCGGCGATGCGGTGGCGGTGGGCTGCCTGGGCGATCAGGTGAAACACCTGGGCAAGACTGTGGTGGTGCGTGCGCTGAACGGCCCGGTGGGCAATGGCAATCCAGTCGGCGGCGCGGCGCTGGGCGCGCTGACGGCCCTGGCCGGTTCCACGCCGCTGCAGCCTGGCAGCCTGGGGCTGGCGGCGAAGTCGGATCACCTGAGGCTTGGCAGCTATTACACAGCTGAGGCCAGCACGCCGCTGCCCGCCTGGGCGCTGCCGCGCGGTGCGGGCTTCCGCCGCCTGATCACCCCGGTGCGTGAAAAGGACGACGTGCGGCTGTCTGCGGCGCTGGAGCGGCTGTTAGAGATCGACCCGGCGCTGACCATGGAACAGGATGAGGCCAGCGGCCAGGCGCTGCTGAACCTGCAAGGCCCCTTGCACCTGCGGCGTGTGAAGGAGGTGCTGAAGGAGAATTTCGGCATTGATGTGGACGCAGCACAGGTACCCCCGGCCCTGCGCGAGACCATAACGAAGAAGGTCAGCCATCATCACCGCCACCGAAAGCAATCGGGCGGGGCCGGCCAATTCGCCGATGTGCAGATCGAACTGAGCCCGGGCGGGCGCGGCGCGGGCTTTGAATTCACCGAAACGGTGAAGGGCGGCGCGGTGCCGAAAAACTACATCCCCTCAGTTGAAGCAGGTGCCGCCGAGGCGCTGATGGAGGGGCCGAACGGTCATCCGGTGGTGGATGTCACGGTCACGCTTAAGGATGGCAAGCACCATTCGGTGGACAGTTCCGACTTCGCCTTCCGCACCGCCGGCAAACATGCGGTGAAGGAAGCCATAGCCGAGGCCGGCGCGGTGCTGCTGCAGCCGATCCTGAAGGTGCAGATCCATGTGCCCAATGATTTCACCGGCTCGCTGGTGCCGCTGGTCAGCGGTATGAAGGGGCAGGTCTTGGGCTTTGACAGCCACCCGGACGCGGCCGGCTGGGATGTCTTTGAGACGCTGCTTCCGGCGGCGGTTCAGGATGATCTGTGTACCGCGCTGGCCAGTTCCACCCGCGGCACCGGCTGGTTCACCGCCGACTTTGACCACTACCAGCAGGCCCGCGCGCAGGATTTTGCGCCGGCCTGAGGGGCTGTTGAAACCTTGGTCAGCCTTTTACGGGCTGGCCTCGATCCCGAGACCGTTCAGAAGCACATGCTGCTGATCAGCCGGCACTGTCATCGAGGCATAGGCCTTCA
>CAJXHQ010000021.1 GCA_913054485.1 uncultured Paracoccaceae bacterium | reverse complement strand
ATCTTCGGATAGGCACCGAATACGGTGGAGTTCTCCGGGTCCTCGATATGCTGTTCCACCTCAACCGGGTTGGCCCGTGCAATGCGGATCAGCGCAAACAGCAGGCAGAGCAGATCGCGGTAATCGTCGGCCTTCCATTTCGGGCCTTTGAACACCTTGCCGAGATCCTTGAGGGAGTGTTTCACGCCGGCCAGATCGTTGGAGATCAGGAAGGTCCCGACCGCCGCGCCGCCGATCATCATCATCTCGAACGGCAGCGCCTTGATAATGATTCCCAGCTTGCCGCCAGCGGCAAGGTACCCGCCGAACACCATCGCGAAGATCGTGAGAATACCGATAATACCGAACATGGGTTGCTCCGATTTCCTTTGCTTTACGCAAGCTTAGGCTGGGGGGTCTTAAGAAAGATTGAGCGTGCCGGAGGAATTACTCCTTCGGCACATTTCCGTTCCGGCCTGCCAGCACGACCGAGATCGTATAGGCCGCCTCCGGGCTCAGGCCGGCCATGATTCCAGCCGCCGCATCGGGGCGCATCCGGGCCAGGAAACCGGCGGCAAAGGCCGGGTCCATCTCTTCGAACAGCTTGGCCGAATCTTTTGGTTTCATCTGCTCGTAAACCGTGGTCAGCCGGGTCACATCCGCCTCGGTTGCGCCATCGGCCAGCGACAGGGTCTCTGCCAGCTTCTCTTCCGCCTCCTGCAGCG
Source organism: uncultured Paracoccaceae bacterium (assembly GCA_913054485.1). Classification (GTDB taxonomy): domain Bacteria; phylum Pseudomonadota; class Alphaproteobacteria; order Rhodobacterales; family Rhodobacteraceae; genus FREY01. The sequence continues at coordinate 14,217 of CAJXHQ010000021.1, read as the reverse complement.
CCACCAGCTTCTGATCGATCGCCTCGTCGGCAATTTGCAGCGCCTTCATGCGGTCCTCGATCTCGGCTTCGCGGGCTGCGAGCTCCGATTCGCGTTGCTTGAAGGCCGCCAGCATATGCTGCAGCTCGGCCGAGGTCGGCACCAGTGCGCCTGCTTCTCCAGCCGGGTGCTCTGACTTCTCCGAGTCGGGCAGTTCGGCCATTTCACGGGCAATCGCAGGCCCCGCTTCGATCCCCAGCCGCACCGTGGCCGATCCCAGCAGTAGCACTGCAATCATCACCAGGGTGCCGCCGCGGGCGCGCGGGGTCTTGGCTTTCTTCGCCTTTGCCATCACGCCACCCTGGACTGGTTGCGGTTGTGGCGCACGAACATCAGGCCAGAGGCGGGCTTGGCCTCTTCTTCCGGCTCGGGTTCCGGCTCGGGCGCCGGTTCGGCCGCAGCCTGCTGCTGCTGCCGGGCTTCGGCCTCGTAAGCGGCTGCCAGCGCGTCGCGCTCTTCCGCAGTGGGCCGGGCCGCCGGGGCAGCTGCAGCCGGGATGTCATGCATCGAGGCCATCATCAGCTCCAGCCGCTGGGCCACCGATTCGGCGCGGCCTGTCAGCGCGTTCAGCGCCTGCGAGGAGCCGTCAGACACCTTTTGCGCCGCCGTCAGCGATTTATTGAGGTCATCCACCTGCGCGGACAGCACGGCAACCGCACCGCCAACGCCTTTTTCAAGATCGTTAAAGCGCTTCAGCCGGCGGGCCAGCACGAAGCAGTAAAATCCGGCCCCGAGGGCCCCTGCCACCAGCAGGATATCAGCAATCAGCTCCATCCCGTTCACTCCTAGTTCAATACGAATTCCATGATCAGCAGATCTCGGACACGCCCCTGACGGTGGCAATGTTGATCCGCCGCAGCATCTGTGCGCGCAGTTTTGGCAGGGCCATGGGATCAGTCAGATCCTTGATCTCCAGGGCCCTGAGGTAGCTGTTCAGCACATCGACGACTCGCGGCAGCATCTTCTCGACATCCGCTTGATTCGCAGAGTCGACTTCCAGGTGCGCGCGGAACCGGAGGTGTTTCACTGAGTTTGAATTACGCAGTGAAATCACAAGGGGTTCCATTTCGATAAAGGCGAGATTGGCGATTTCCTTCGCCGACTCACCATTTTCCACGCCTTCTGGCGCCGCATTGGTCGCATGGGCCTCTTCCGGGCCTGCGCTCTTGCCAAAGGGAAGCATTCCCGACTGAACGGCAAAGAACCCGCCCCCCCCGCCTGCAAGCGCAAGGACAACCCCTATGACAAGGGGGAGCTTGCTCTTTTTGGCCGGGACAACGTCTTCTTCGATATCTGTTGCTGCGTCAGTCATGGCGATCCCTAAAACATCGTGCAGCATCTTCATAACCTCAGAGTGGCTAACCGAATGTTAAGGCCAATCCTTCAAACAGGATGCAGACCGGAGAGAACGCCGGTGCGACGGAGGTTAAGTTGCAGCAGATCAAGAATGTCTGGGCAGGTTTGGACATGCGCAAGCGCGCAATCATCGTGGGTGCCACGGTGTTTGTGATTCTCGGCGTCCTAGCAATGTCCCGTGTGGCGAGCACGCCCACGATGAAATTACTCTATGCAGGGCTGGAAAGCGGCTCGGCTGGGGATGTTGTCCGCGCGCTGGATCAGCGCAGCGTGCAATATGAAGTCCGCGGCGGATCCATCTATGTCCCCGTAGACAAACGCGACGAGCTGCGGATGACGCTCGCCAGCGAAGGCCTGCCAGCCAATGGCGGCCGCGGCTACGAGCTGCTCGATTCGCTGAGCGGCTTTGGCACCACCAGCCAAATGTTTGATGCCGCCTACTGGCGCGCCAAGGAAGGCGAGCTGGCCCGCACCATCGTGGGCAGCCCGCATATCACCCAGGCGCGCGTGCATATCGCCAATACCGGCACGAATCCCTTCCAGCGCAGTGTTGAGCCCACCGCCTCGGTCTCGGTTGTTCCCATGGGATCACCGATCACCCCGGCGCAGGCCAACGCGGTCCGCTTCCTTATCGCCTCGGCGGTGACCGGACTGGCGGTGGATAATGTCGCGGTGATCGACGCTAATGACGCGCTGATCGGCGCGCCGGAGGCGGCGGCGGCAGCAGGTGCAGGCACCGATGACCGCAGCCAGTCGATTCGCGAACGTGTCATGCGGCTTGTGGAAGCCCGCGTCGGCCAGGGCAACGCCGTGGTCGAGGTCAGCGTCTCCACCGTCACCGACACCGAATCGATCCGCCAGAAACGCGTCGACCCCGACAGCCGCGTTGCCATAAGCACCGATGTGGAAGAACGCGCCGATTCCTCGCAGAACCAGGCCGGCGAAGTCACCGTGGCCTCCAACATCCCGGACGGCGACGGCGCTGGCGGCGAAGGGTCCAAGGCCAATACCAGCGCCACGCGTGAGCGGATCAACTATGAAATTTCCGAAACCGAGACCGAAATCCTCCGCGGTCCCGGCGCGATCAAACGTCTGACCGTGGCGGTGCTGATCAATGGAATCACCTCCACCAACGCGGCCGGCGAAGCCCAGTTCCAGCCGCGCTCCGAAGCAGAGCTGGAAGCCCTGCGCGAACTGATCTCGGCTGCTGTCGGCTTTGACAGTGACCGCGGCGATGTCATCACGCTGAAATCCATGGAACTGCCGGTGGTGGAGCCGCAGGGCACCGTGGCCACCGCCTCCTTCATGGACAATATCTACATCGACGCGATGTCGGTGATCCAGATGGCGGCGCTGGCGATCGTAACCCTGATTCTCGGCCTCTTCGTGGTCCGCCCGATCCTGGCCAACGGCGCTGGCGCCTCAGCCGGCGGGACAGCCGGCGCGCTGGAGAACATGGGCGCCCCCGGCGGTGACCCGATGGCCGCCCTGCCCGAACTGGGCACCGGCGACTTCATGACCCCGCCCGACATGGGCGCAGGCATTGTCGGCGAGATCGAAAACTCGGAAACCGGCCAGTTCGAACCGCTTGGCGGCATGGGCGGCGGTCTCGGCGACCTGCCGGCACTTGGCGGCGGCAGCAGCCAGGACCCGGTCGAACGGCTGCGCAGCATGATCACCGAACGCCAGGATGAAACCGTGGAAATCCTCCGCGGCTGGCTCGAAGAAGGCGAGGAGAAGGTCTGATGACGATTACCCACCTGCTTGAAGACTTCGGGATGCCTGCAATTCCGGCAGCTGTGGAAGCTGCTGCCGCGGCAGCATCCGTCACCGAGGAAGTGGTCGAAGAGGCCCGGCTGGTGTCTTTTGAAAACGGCTATTCGGCCGGCTGGGACGATGCGGTCACTGCGCAGGACAAAGACACCCAGCGCATTTCCGCAACCCTTGCCAGCTCTCTGGAAGACATGAGCTTCACCTACCACGAAGCCCAGACCCAGATGATGGACAACCTGGACCCGCTGTTCAAAGTGCTGACCGGCGCGATCCTGCCCGACGTGATGGCGGCCAGCTTCGGCCACCATATCGTTGACCAGCTCAATGATATGGCCAAGGGCCAGACCGGCCAGCCGTTTGTGATCTCCGTGGCGGCGGGTGAAGGCGCCGGGGTGCGCGCGGTGCTGACCCAGAACTTCCCGGTGGAAGTGAAGGTCCGCGAAGACGCCGGCCTTGGCCCCGGCCAGGCACAGCTGCGCATCGGCGACGCCGAGCGCGAAATCGACAGCGAAGCGCTGCTCGGCTCGATCAGCGAATCGGTCGAAGCCTTCTCCTATCAAGTTCAAGAGGAAGCCCATTATGGATGACAACGCCCTGAACCGCCCGCAATCCGCAGAGGCTGGCAATCCATTTGTCTCGGTCCCGGTGGAGGTGACTGTCTCGGTCGGCAAAGCCCGGCCGCTGATCCGCGACCTGGTCAGCCTTGGTGAAAACGCTGTCCTCTCGCTGGACAAGCGCGTCGAGGATCCGGTCGAGCTGTATGTCGGCGACCGGCTGGTCGCCCGCGGCCAGCTGGAAGAGATGGAGGGCGACCAAGCCGGCCAGCTGGCTGTCCGGCTGACCGAGATTGCCGATCTGCAGAACGGGTTGGGATGACACGCAACTTTGCCTTTGTGACGGCTCTTGCGGCGGTGGCGCTTCTGGCGCTGCCTGGCGGGGCCGCGGCTCAAGAATTGAGCCTCTCGCTGGCCGAAGACGGGTCGATCTCGGCCCGCTCGATCCAGCTGATCCTGCTGATCACCGTGCTGAGCCTGGCGCCCGGCCTCTTGATCATGATCACCTGTTTCCCCTTCCTGGTGACGGTCCTGTCCATCCTGCGCCAGGGGATAGGGTTGCAACAGGCACCGCCCAATATGCTGATCATCAGCCTGGCGCTGTTCCTCACCTACTTTGTGATGGAACCGGTTTTTCTCGAAGCCTGGGAGACGGGTATCCGCCCGCTTCTGGATCAGGAGCTGGAAGTTGAACCCGCCCTCCTGCGCGGCCTGGAGCCGTTCAAGACCTTCATGGCCAACCGGCTGGACCCGGACACGTTCTACGCCATGGCCGACCTGCGCCCGGGGCTGGAGCGGATCGACCCCTCGCCCGAGGCGCCCCTGTCGGTGCTGGTGCCCTCCTTCCTGCTGTCAGAAGTCGCCCGCGCCTTCCAGATCGGCTTCCTGGTCTTCCTGCCCTTCCTGATCATCGACCTGGTGGTCGCCGCGATCCTGATGTCGATGGGCATGATGATGGTGCCGCCCGCGGTGGTCGCCCTGCCTTTCAAACTGGCCTTTTTCGTGGTCGCGGACGGCTGGAGCCTGATCGCCAGCGCCCTGGTGCGCAGCTACTACCCGACCTGACACAGGGATCTGTTCAGTCAAATACCTCTGGATCCCGGGCAGCCGCGCTGCCCGGGTTTTTTTCATGCCTGCCGCAAACAAGGACTGAAAAACCGTGCCAATTCTGTGCCACTGGAGATACCGCGCAGCGCGGCGCAGACAGCGCCGCTTGAACCGTTGCCGTGCTTTCGCGCACATTGCCGCCCAAAACCGGCCGCAGGCATATTTCCCCGCGGCTGCATAAGGGCAGTAGCCCAGAGAGGAAGACAGACATGGATACAGGCCTTTCAAAAAACCCGGTTGACCACCTGCGCCACCGTGCCGCCATCCGTTCAGCCGCATTCATCGAGGAAGAGGGCCGCAACGCTATGATCTTTCCGCGCAAACAGCGGCTCTGGCCCTGGCTTGCCAAACAGATCCCGGCCGAAGGACTGATGATGGAATGCGGTGTCTTCAATGGCCGGTCGATCAATGCGATGGCCAAGCATTTCCCGGAGCGCACACTCTACGGGTTTGACAGTTTTGAAGGCCTCTCTGAAGACTGGGCCGGCGTTGACCTTGGCGCGGGGGCTTTCGATCTGCAGGGCAAGCTGCCGAAGGTCGAAGACAATGTGACGCTGACCAAGGGCTGGGTCGATGACACCCTGCCGCCGTTCTTCAAAGACAACACCGGACCCATTGCCTACCTGCATGTGGACACCGACACCTATTCGCCCGCCAGCACCATCCTGTCGCTGGCCAAGGGCCAGTTCGTGCCGGGCAGCATCGTGCTGTTTGATGAGCTGATCGGATATCCGTTCTGGGAGGACGGAGAATACAAGGCGCTCACCGAAGAGCTGCCGCGCGACTCTTATGAATACATCGCCTTTTCGCAGATGCAGGCGGCGATTCGCATCCTGTAGCATCCGGGCGCGCCCGGCAGGGAAACAGAAACCGCCCCGGCTGCAGCGCGGCCGGGGCGGTTTTTCATTGCACGCATTGCGCCGGATCAGCGGACAACAAACTCCGCATGCAGCGCGCCGGCCGCTTTCAGGCTTTTGAGGATGTCGATCATGTCGCGCGGCGAGACGCCCAGCGCGTTCAGACCGGCCACCACTTCGGACAGCGAGGTGGTCTCCGGCACTTCGGCCAGCTGGATGCCTTCTTCCTCCTCAATGGCCACGCCGGTGCGCGGCACCACAACGCTTTCGCCATCCGAGAAAGGATTGGGCTGAACCACCAGCGGGGCTTCTTCAATCCGCAGCGTCAGGTTGCCCTGTGCCACCGCCACGCGGGAGATCCGCACGTCGCTGCCCATCACAATGGTGCCCGACCTCTGGTCAACAACCACCCGCGCCTTGCGCTCGGGCTCGACCAAAATGTTCTCCATCCGGCCCACCGCATGGGCGGTGGAGCGCGCCCGGGTACGGACAATATCGACCTCGACGGTGCCGGAATCGGTCATCAGGGCGACATTGCCGTTGAACTCGGCATTGATCGCGCGCTCGATCCGTCCGGCGGTGGTGAAATCTGGTTCGCGCAGCGCAAGGCGCATGGAGGTGAGCGAGGAGAAGTCAAAATCGATCTCGCGCTCGACCCGCGCACCCGAGGGAATCACGCCTGCGGTCGGCACACCCTGGGTCACTGATGCGGCTTCGCCCTCGGCCACCGCACCGCCGGCAAGAATAGTGCCCTGCGCCACGGCGTAGATCTGCCCGTCCGCTGCATTCAGCGGTGTCATGATCAGTGTGCCGCCGAGAAGGCTTTTTGAATCGCCGATGGCCGAAACACTCACGTCGATCTGGCCGCCCACACGGGCGAAGGGCGGCAGGCTGGCTGTCACAAAGACCGCCGCCACGTTCTTGGGCCGGAACTGTTCGCCGGTCACGTTGACGCCAAGCCGTTCGAGGATGTTCGACATGATCTCTTCGGTAAAGGGCGAGTTGCGCAGCCCGTCGCCGGTGCCATTGAGGCCGACGACCAGGCCGTAGCCGACCAGGTCGTTGCCGCGCACACCGTCGAACTCCACCAGGTCCTTCAGCCGGATTGCATTGGCCTGCGCCATCACGGGCAGCAGCAGGCAGGTCAGGAAGATGCGGAAAAAATTCATCATCATCACATGAAGTTCAGCAAGGAAATCTGGGAAGAGCGGGACGTGACCGTATAGATCGCCTCCAGCTGGAACTGCGCCTCTTCCAGACGGGTGATGGTTTCATAAGGGTCGGCCTGCACCAGCTCGTTCATCGCAAGGCTCAGGCTGGTTTTGGAGGCCGCGTTGCGCGCCGCCGTATCCTCGATCCGCTCCTCGGTGAAGCCAAGGCCGGCCTGCACCGTGGTCAGATCCGCCTGGGCATCCTTCACCTCAGAGGTGGTGGCAAACAGAAGGTCGCGCTTCAGATTCTCGCCGTAGCCCAGCGAGGGCTCGCCGATCAGCGCACCGACGGCAAATCCGGCCAGGGTCTGTTTGAACTCGGCATCATCAGCCCTGAGTGCGATGGACACTTCTTCATCCGCGCCGATTCGCACCGGCGCCATATCGGTGAAGGAGCCATCATAGGCAATCGCATCAAAGCCGGTGGGATCGGTGAACCAGTCCTGCCCCGCCTGCACGATGTCATTGGCGTTAGTCAGCCCGCCGACCTCGGCGACCAGCGCCGTCATGATCGTGGTGCTGTCGGCAACCGGAATCGCATCGGTATCGACCCCCGCAAACAGGCTGCGGCCGCCGACCACCGTGTTCAGCACAGAGATCGTTTGGTCGAGATACTCAAGCCCCTGCGAGGACAGCTGGTCCATCATCGGCTCTTCCGCGTGGCTCGCAGTGGCAAGAAGATCGTTGCTGAACCGCTGCGTGATATCGTTGATCCGCCCAACGCTGGTCTGTGCCATGGACGCATAATGCGCGGTTTCGGTGGTGATCGTCTCGAAGCTTTCCAGCCGCGAGATATTACGCTCGATATCGGCCAGGTAGTTGAAATTGCCACCCAAGCGCCCGGTGATATCCGAGCTTTTGCCGGTGCTCAACTCTTGCTGCAAGTGGTTGATGTTCTGCTTCAGCTGCGCGCCGCGGGTGAACATGTAGGTGTTTTGGGACAGGTCGCCCAGGGAGGTCAGATTCATGGGTTAGATCCTCAGCAATTCTTGCATCATTTCATCGACCGCCGACAGCATCTTGGCGTTGGCCGCATAGGCCTGTTCGATCAGCATCAGGTTTTGCAGCTCGTAGTCGCTGTCCACGCCCTGAGACATTTCAAGCTGCTCCGCCTCCGAGAAGCTGGAGGAGGCAAAGCTCAGCGCCTGGTCCGCCGCCACCTTGTCCTGGGCAAAGCGCGACAGCAGGCTGGCGCTCAGCGTTGTGGCATCCATGCTGGAGCTGCCCAGCCCGGGCGAGGTAACACTGCGGCTGGCTTCCAGTGCAACCGTATAGGCATTCAGCAGCGAGGCGTCGCCGGCATTGCCCTGTGTGGCCGCGTGCAGACCATCGCGCAGGCGCCAGGTCTCGGCCGCACCGGTCATTGACACGGAATCATGCAGTTCGATCCGGTTGGATATACCGGTCAGATTGGCGGGGTCGAAATAACCTTGGTTGTCGGTGAAGAGACCAGGATCGGTGGCCCCGATGGTGGCATCCATCGCCGGATCCTGAAACCGCTGGATCAGATCCATTGCCGTGGCGTCCAGGTCCGCCTGCGCCTCGACAGACAGTTCGTCACGGATCGCAAACTGCGTCCCCAGCGTGCCATTGCCCAGCGGGCCATCGGAACGGGTATCGATCTGGATGCCATTCACCGTCAGCCCGGACAGCAGCCCGTTGGCCTGGGTCATGTTCGGCATCGCCAGCTTGACCGGGGTAAACTCCAGCTCGGCCGCCTGCCCGTCCAGCAGGATGATCCCGCCTTCCGAGAACAGTGCCACCTTGCCATTTTCGCGGTCCACCACGTTGACCGGCACCATCTCGTTGATCTGGTCGATCAGCTCTGACCGCTGATCAATCAGCGAGGCGGGGCTCATGCCGCCGGCACTGGCGATAGTGATCCGCGCGTTCAGCTTCTCAACTTCCTTCAGGGTGCGGTTGAGCGAACCCACTTGCACGTCAATCGAGGTGTCCGCCGCGGTGCGCGTGTCCTGCAGCCCCTCGGCCGCATCGCTGATCGAGCGTGTCAGTTTTTCCGCGGCCACCGACAGAGCGCTGAGGCGAGGCATCGAATCGGGTTGCGAAGCTGCTTCCAGCACTGCCGAGTCAAAGTCCGACAGCCGCGCCGCCATGGAAAACGGATCGTCCACAGTGCCCACAAGCCCGGTCATCTTGTCGTAGAACCCCGACACCAGTTCGGCCGAGGCGTTTTCCGCCTCGGCAGTGCGGCGCACCGACAGGAGGGCGGGATCCGCGTGGCGCACCACGCCGGTCACCCGGACCCCCGCCATCTGGCTGTTGCCGCTGTCCACCGACAGGCTGCGCCGGGCGTAGGCCGGGTTCAATGCGTTGGCCAGGTTCTGGGCCACGATATCCGAAGCGCGCCCGGCGGCGGTCAGGCCGGAGAACGCGCTGTTGAAAGCGCTGGTTATCGACATGATGAGCCTTCTGTCTGATGAGCCCGTTTAAGGGATTTGCCCCCCGTTTCAGGGGGCCTCAAGCGCCGTTATCAGCGTTTGATATTGGTTGTTTCCTGCAGCATCTCATCCACGGTCTGGATGACCTTGGCGTTGGAGGAATAGGCGCGCTGGGTCTTGATCATATTGGTCAGCTCGCCCGCCACATCAGTGGCCGATTCTTCCAGCGCGTAGGAGTTGATCTCCCCCGCCGGCCTGTCGCCGGCATCCCACAGGAAGAAAGCACCGCTTTCCGGGGAAGGTTTAAAGGTCTGCTGGTCCAATGCGGTCATGCCATTCGGGTTGCGCATGTCGGCCACCGGAATCTGGTAAATGATCCGGGTTTCGCCCGAGCTGTAGTTGGCGTGCACAAAGCCGTTATTGTCGACCTCCACCGCCTTGATGGTGCCCGCGGCCGAGCCGTCCTTGGTGATGCCAACGGGCGAATAATCGCCGGACAGCTGACTCATGAAGGTCGCATCGCCGATCTGGCCAAGCGTAATGTCGAGCGGACCGGCCGAGGTGGTGATCATTGCCGTCCCGTCCGCCTGGTGCGAACCGCCGGTTGCAGCGGTAACGCTCGCCAGTGACCCGTCGGCGGGGTCAAAAGTCATCGTATAGTCGCCAATCAGCGTCGGGCTGGCCTCCGCATCAACGATCTGCATCTGCCATTCGTTGGATGCGCCTGTGGCCGGCACGGTCGGCGTGAACGTCACCTGCAGGTTTTTAGATTTCCCCAGCCCGTCGAAGAACTCGATCGTGCTGGTTTCGGCGGTACCGGCCGAGGAAGCCTCGGTCGCATCAGCGGGCAAATTGATGCCCAGCTCGATTGAAGTCGTCGCCGAGGCCTGCAGGCGGTTGGTATCGTATTGGATCGGCTCCAGCCCGGCGTCTGTGTCACGCGGGTAGTCCGGCATCGTGCCGTCCGCATTTGCCGGCCAGCCCAGCAGCACCAGGCCCGATCCGGTCACCAGATAGCCATCCTGATTGACGTTGAAGGACCCGGTGGTGGTCATGAACATGGTTGGATCTGCCGTGCCGCCGTTGACCTCGGTCAGATTGGCCACCGGCAGCATGCCGCGGCCGCCGATCGCCAGGTCGGTCGCATTGGTGGTCGCCACCAGCGAGCCGCGCTCGTCGATCATGCGGGTGGTGGCAGAGCGCACGCCGCCGGCCGAATAGGCGCCGCCGGCCGAGGCCATAACCATAGAGTTGAAATCCGTCTGCACCCGCTTGTAGCCGTAAGTGCCCGAGTTCGCGATATTGTCGGAAATCGAGGCCAGCGCCGATGCATTGGCGGACAGGCCCGAAATTCCGGCATTCAGCGACGAGGAAATGGTCATTGGCACGCCTTTCTGCTGCGTCAAAACTTTTCTGACTAAACAGCTACCCCGCAGGCGATTAACGGGCGGCTAACAGATAAAAAATGACCTATCTGCTAACCGCCTTTTTCGGGGTTATTGGCGCAGCAGGACGATTTCCACCCGGCTGTTGCGCTGCGACATGGGGTTCGGGGCCGCCAGCTGACGGTCCGCATGGCCGGTGACCCGCTGAACCCGCTTGGACTTCATCCCCCCCGATTCGAGCAGCTGACGGGTCACGTCAGCGCGCGCGCTCGACAGGGCCCAGACCGGGTTGTTGGCAACCACCAGCGGCCGAGAGCGGGTATGGCCATTGATCGCCACATTGTTTTTCACGACGCCGGTGACCCGTGCCACCATGCGCATCAGATCGCGGTAGAGCTGAGTCGGCGCATCGCGGCCGGCCTCGAACAGCGGCGCGCCATCGGTGGCAAAGAGCTCGATGATCAGCCCCTCGTCGGTCACGCGGGTCACGATATGCTCAGCCAGCTCCTGGCTGACCATGCTTTCGCCGCCACGGCCGCTGAGCGCTTCTTCAATGGCACGGAAAGCTTCCTGGTTGGCCTGATCGGCCGCATCGGTATCAACACCGGTTTCGCCGCGCGACTTCTGCGCATCCAGCGGGTTGATCTGCGTCGCGCCGGTGCCCGATTGAGGCTTGATATCCTCGGTGAACATGCTGTCGCCGCTGAAGGCGCCGTTGCCGCCGCCGGACACCCGGCTGATCGGGATCGTCGGAGAGAAGTAATCCGCCAGGCCCTTGCGCTGTTTCTCGGTTGTCGCATTCAATAGCCACATCAGCATGAAGAAGGCCATCATGGCCGTCACGAAGTCAGCATAGGCCACTTTCCAGGCGCCGCCATGGTGCCCGTCGCCGCCGCTTTTCTTCTTCTTCTTGATGATAATGGGCGCTACGCCTTGTCCGCTCATCGCTCACCACCCCAGTTAGATTTCACCCGTCATCACGGTAGCTTTGCGGCGTTAAATGCCGCTTAACAGTTAAATTTGCCGGCACATATGCCTGCAGCCGATTCCGCAAAAAACAAAGGCCGGCCCCGAAAGGCCGGCCGGATCCTTGCCGTCTCCCCCTGTTCAGAACAGGGTCACATCACCCGGAGCTGCGGCGGCAGCCGCGGCAGCAGCAGGTGCCGGGGCCGGAGCCGGGCGGCGAGCCGCTGCGCGCTCCTGTTCGCCGAGCTGGCGGTCATTGGCCACATGGGTGCCCTGCGCCTTGCCGGTCGTCGGGTGGAACCGCACCCGGCGGGCGGAATTGCCGCCGACGCTGGAAGACACCACGGGAATACCTTCGTCCTGCAGGAAGCGCTGCACAAAATCAGCATTATTGCCGCCGATGTCATGCAGGTTGGCAGACATCTTCGCCCCGCCGAACACCTTGGCCTTCAGCTGCCGCCTGTCGGCGCCTTTTTTCATCAGTCCATTGATCAGCATCTCCATCGCATGGATGCCATAGCGGGCGCTTTTCGCGGTGTTGTTGGACGAATTTGCCAGCAGGAAGTGGTTCATCCCGCCGATGCCGTTGCGCTCGTCGTAAATGCACGCCGCGATACAAGAGCCCAGGACGGTGGAGAACACCACAGAGGGATCCTTGGAGACCTTGTATTCGCCCTGAAGAACAGTGACGGACTTGGTATTTTGGAAAGGAGAAGTCAATTTATTGTCCTTCTGTCAGCTTCTTCAGGTCTTGCAGGCTTGAAGAAGTGTTGTGGCCATCCTGGCCAGAGAAACCTGTTTCTGCGCACCGCCCATTTCCCAGGCAACCCGCGGCATTCCGTACACAACCGAACTCTTCTGATCCTGCGCAAAGGTGGTCGCGCCCGCTTTGCGCAACTCAACCATCCCCTTAGCGCCGTCCTGCCCCATACCGGTCAGGATCGCAGCAACAACGTCTTTCGCCACCGGCACCGCCGAATGGAACAGCGCGTCGACCGAGGGCGTGTGCCCGGAGACCGGCGGGCCTGCCTTCAGCCGGGTGCGCAGCGGCTTGCGCGGCGTCAGACCCAGATGTTCCTGCATGCCCGCCGCCACATGCACGGTGCCAGGCTCAAGCGGCAACCCGTCACGGGCTGCCACCACCTTGGCCGGGCAAATCTTGTCCAGCAGCGACACCAGGCCAGGGCCGAAGCTCTTGCCCGTGTGCTGCACGATCACCGTCGGCGGGCAGTCGAAAGGGAAGCCGACCAGCACGTTGCGCAGGGCTTCTACGCCACCGGTGGAAGAGCCGATCAGGATGATCTTGCCCTTGCCGCCTGCCCCGCCGCCGCCGGCCGGACGGGCCGGAGAGGTAGAGCGCGGCCCGCGCCGCGGTGCGTTGACCATACTGTCCAGATACTGAACGAACTGGCGCGGATGGTCGGATTTGGTCAGCTCGAAAATACCCGCGCCGCGGTCCAGCAGCGGCTGCGACCGGCGCGCCGGCTCGGACTTCATATCGTCCATCACCGAGACCCAGCGGGTATCAACAGCGGAGAACAGCGCCATCATCATCTCAAACTCGGGCAGCTTGGTGAAACCGTCCTCGACGAAGGCAAATGTGGGCGACAGCGCCTCGGCCTGATTGTAAGCCATCATCAGGTTATTGGCCAAAAGCACCTTGATACCGCGGTGCGCCGCTTCCAGATGCTGCTGCAAGGTCCGGGCGAAATTCCGGTCCACAGTGATGATCATGACACTTAATTGAGACATGGTTTAACCTGATTTTTCTTGCGTTTATCTTGTTCACCCATCTGCGCCGGCCGAGTGCCGCCGCGAGGGGGGGGCGTTCAGAAGTCTTTCCAGATATCCTCGGCCGTATTTCCGCCGCCTGGCGCGCGGGCTGCCGGTGCCGGGGCGGGTTCCGGCATGTCCAGATCCCAGCCGCCGCCATGGGCAGAGGGGCCCGCCGCGGCGTCCGGCTCCGCAGCCAGCGGCTGCAGCTCCATCGGGGCTGGTGGTTCAAAGGCATCAATGCCGTCATCCGCAGGGGCGAATCCCGCGTCAAATCCGCTGTCCGCGAACCCGTGCGCCGAGGGCACCGGGGCCGGGGCGGCCGGGGCAAAGCTGCCAGCCATGCCTTGGATCCTGAAGCGGGCGACCAGTTCGGCCAGGCCCTGGGCATCGGAGTTGAGCATGTGGCTGGCCGCGGTGGCCTCTTCCACCATGGCGGCGTTCTGCTGGGTCACCTGATCCAGCTGGGTAACGCCGATATTGATCTCACCGATGCCGGTGGACTGTTCCGTGGCCCCTTCAACGATCTCAGAGATCAGCTGCGAGATATGGGAGACGCGCGACACGATCGTGTTCAGCGCCTCGCCGGCCTTGCCGACCAGCTCCACGCCGCGCTCCACCTGGCTGGAGGAATCGCTGATCAGCGTCTTAATCTCCATCGCCGCATCCGAGGAGCGCTGCGCCAGGGCGCGCACTTCCGAAGCCACCACCGCAAAACCGCGGCCGGCTTCGCCCGCACGGGCGGCCTCGACCCCGGCGTTCGGCGCCAGGAGGTTGGTCCGGAAGGAGATATCGTC
>CAJXHQ010000020.1 GCA_913054485.1 uncultured Paracoccaceae bacterium | reverse complement strand
GCGCAAACCGAAACACGCTGAAGCCGGCATTGCCGATTTCGACAATGCAAAGATCGAAGCCGCCTTCCTCACCGCCGCCGCGGCCTATCAGCCGCAGCCGTGGAATGGGGCGGTCACCCTGTTCCGGCCGCCCCTGGACCGGCGCTGGCAAGTCTCGGGAGGAACTTGGGTCAGTACTGAGCGCGAGTATGTCTTCGATGACAATGACTGGCGCAAACACGCCTCCGCGCTGCAGGTTTGCGAGGTGCCCGGCGGGCACCATAGCATGGTGCTCGTACCCAATGTGGCGGTGCTGGCCGAAGCCCTGAAAGAGGCGCTGGACCAGGCCGAACGCCACCCGGCCCGGCCTCAGGCCGCACCGGCAATTCAGGCGGCGGAGTAATCACATGACATCCGGTTCTGTCCTGACAGTCATCCTCAACTACCGCACGGCTGGGATGACATTGCGATCTGCCGAAGCCGCGCTGATGGCCATGCAAGACCTGCCCGGGGAGGTCATCATTGTCGATAACGGCTCTGGAGATGGCTCTTTCGAGGTGCTGAGCGCGGCAGCCAGAGACCGCGGCTGGAGTGCCAGCGGCCGTCTGCGCGTGGTCTCCTTCGGCCGCAATGGCGGCTTTGGCGCGGGCATGAATTTCGGGATGAACGCCGGCCTCTCGGACGGAGGGGCCGCGGACTATTACTACCTGCTGAATTCCGACGCCTTTCCGGAGAAGGATACGATCCGTATCCTGCGCGATTTCCTGGCCGATCACCCCGGAGCAGGGCTGGCCGGTTCCTTTGTGCAGGACGAAGACGGAAAACCCTATCACCCCGCCTGCCGTTTTCCCTCGGTCATCAGCGAGTTCGAGGCCATGATACGCCTCGGCCCCCTCAAGCGCCTGCTCACCCCGTGGGTCGTCTCGATGGATCCCCTCCCCGGCACGGAAACACAGGTCGACTGGACGGAGGGGTCCAGCCTGATGATCCGCCGCGAGGCCCTGGAAGCCACCGGCGGCTTTGACGAGACCTTCTTCCTGTACTTCGAAGAGATCGATCTCTGCCGCCGCGCCGCCCGGGCGGGCTGGCGGACACATTACGTGCCGCAGAGCCGCATTGCCCATATCGGAGCAGCATCGACCGGTAAGGGAGGCTGGAGCCGCACGCCCAGGTTCTTCCTGGATTCCCGGAACTATTATTTCACCAAAAACCATGGCCGCGCCTACGCTGCTGCGGCCGATCTTGCCCATCTGACAGGCGGGATGATCTGGCAGGCCCGGCGGCTGCTGCAAGGCAAGCCGGCTTTGGATCCGCCTTATTACCTCAGAGATATCCTCAGCCACGGCCTGCGCGCGCTGTTGCGCCGCCGCGCCGCCCCCCATTCAGAAACGCGCGGTCCTGACCCGGTTCCGGAGGAACAGAAATGACGTCTTTCACCTGTGCCCTGATTGGCAATGAATCCCTTCTTGCAGGCTGCGGCGATACGCTGTTGGCCCGCGGCCATACGATCGCCGCGGTGGTCACCACCGACAGCGGGCTGCGGGACTGGGCCGCCCGGAACGGCCTGGAGCTTCTGGACAGCCCCCGTGCCCTGCAGCCCGGTTTCGACTGGCTCTTGTCCATCGCCAACCTGCGGGTGATCCCCGAGGATGTGCTGGCCCGCGCTTCCAAGGGCGCTGTGAACTTCCACGACGGCCCGCTGCCCGCCTATGCCGGCCTTAACGCCCCGAACTGGGCGCTGATCCGGGGCGAAACGCGCTATGGCATCACCTGGCATATGCTGGAAGGCGGCATTGACGAAGGCGATATCCTTGCCCAGCGCCTGTTCGATCTCGCGGAGGATGAAACCGCCTTCTCGCTGAACTCAAAATGCTACGCCGCCGCCATGGACAGCTTTGGCGAGGTGATCACCCAGCTGGAAAGCGGCACGCCGGAGCGCAAACCGCAGGACCTGAGCCAGCGCGGCTATTTTGCCAAGGCCGACCGGCCTGCGGGCGGCGGGCGGCTCGACTTCACCCGCCCCGCCGCCGAGCTGGCCCGCCTGGTGCGCGCACTGGACTTCGGCAGTTACTGGAACCCGCTGTGTGCCGCCAAGCTCGCAGCCGCCGGGCAGATCCTGCTGACCCGCAGCGCCGAGACCACCGAGACCGCCAGCAGCCCGGCTGCCCCCGGCACCGTGCTGGATCTCTCGGATGATAGCCTGACCGTAGCCACCGCAGATGGGGCCCTGCGCCTGTCCGGCCTCACCGGCGCCTCCGGTCAGCCCGCAGCCTTGGCGGAGCTGATCGCGGAAGGCGATATTCTGCCGTCGCTCTCTGCGGCAGAGGCGGTCACCCTGACCGGCCAGCTTGCGGCGGCGCAGGGCGGCGAAAGCCACTGGCGCAAGGCGCTTTCTGCCATGCGGGCGCTGCCGGTGCCGCTGGCCGCCGCGACAGGTGAAACCGGCCTTGAAAGCCGCATCCTGCCGCTGCCTGCCGGCCTTTCGCAAAACCAGGCCATGGCCTCTGTTCTGGGCTGGGCCCTGCTCAGCAGCAGCGAGGATTATGGCGATATCGCCTTGAGCGACAGCAGCCTCTCCGGGGCCGCCATTCCCGGTCTGATCTCCGGATGGGTGCCTCTGCAGGCGCGCCGGGATGAGCCCGCGGCGGCCCTGGCTGACCGGCTGCATGGCGACATTGCCAAGGCCCGTCAGCTGGGCGGTTTTGCCGCTGACCTTCCAGCCCGCGATCCCGGAATCACCCAGGCAGACCAGCCCGTCATCGGCGTGATGCTTGATGCCAATTCACCGGTGGCGGGCTGTGCGCTGACGGTCGCCATGTGCGCTGGCAAGGCCGTTCTTTACTGGGACAAGGCGCTGATCCCTGCGCCGGCAGCCGATCTGCTCGCCGCGCGTCTCGGCCAGGCGTTCAACGGCCTTCCTGCGCTGGGGGAGGCCCCGCTGTCGGCGTTGAATATCCTGCCCGAGGACGAACGCCGCAAACTGCTCACGGATTGGAATGCGACGGCACGGGAATACCACCCGGATCTGACCATCCACGCCGCATTTGAGGCCCAGGCTGCCCGCACGCCCGATGCGCCCGCTCTGGTCTTTGAGGGCCAAACGTTCACCTATGCCCAGCTCAACGCCCGGGCCAATGCGGTGGCGGCTAAGCTGCAGGAGATGGGCGTGGCGCCGGGATCGCATACCGGTCTCTATCTGAGGCGCAGCCCCGCAATGGTGATCGGCGCGCTGGCAATCCTGAAAGCGGGCGGAGCCTACGTGCCGCTGGACCCGGCCTACCCTGCCGGGCGCATCGCGCATTATGCCAGCGACAGCCAGGCACAGGTCATTGTCTCGGAAGCTTCCTTGACCGGCAGCCTGCCCGACTCTGAAGCGCAGGTGCTGGATATCGCAACGGTGCCGGACGGCACGGGCATGCCCAATGTGCAGGGCGGAGCCGCGGCTTCGGATCTCGCCTATCTGATCTATACCTCCGGCTCCACCGGCACCCCGAAGGGCGTGATGGTCAGCCACCGCAACGTGGCCAACTTCTTTGCCGGGATGGATGACCGTATCCCCCACAAAGCCGGTGATGCTTGGCTGGCGGTGACCAGTCTCAGCTTCGACATCTCGGTGCTGGAGTTGTTCTGGACACTGACACGGGGCTTCAAACTGGTGCTCAGCAGCGATGAAAGCCGGCTGGAGCTGTCCAACGGGCCGATCCGCGCGTCAGAGCGGAAGATGGATTTCAACCTCTTCTACTGGGGCAATGACGACGGGCCGGGACGGCAGAAATACCACCTGCTGCTGGAAGGCGCGAAATTTGCCGATGCCAACGGGTTCAACGCCGTCTGGACGCCGGAACGCCACTTCCACGCCTTTGGCGGCCCCTACCCGAACCCTTCGGTCACCGGGGCGGCGGTGGCAGCGGTCACCCAGAACCTGAGCGTGCGCGCAGGGTCTTGCGTGGCGCCGCTGCACCATCCCGCCCGCGTGGCCGAGGAATGGTCGGTGATCGACAATATCACCAACGGGCGCGCGGGCCTTGGCATCGCCGCGGGCTGGCAGCCGGATGACTTTGTGCTGCGGCCTGAAAATGCGCCGCCCAACAACAAGACGGCGATGTATGACACCATCGAGACCCTGCGCAAACTCTGGCGTGGCGAAGCGGTGGAGTTTCCCCGCGCCGACGGCTCCATGCATGCGCTGGTCACCCAGCCGCGGCCGGTGTCGAAAGAACTGCCGCTCTGGATCCCCACGGCGGGCACCCCGGCCACCTGGCGCGAAGCCGGAGAGATCGGCGCCAATGTTCTGACCCACCTCCTGGGCCAGAGCATCGAGGAGGTCGCGGGCAAGATCAGGATCTACCACGACGCCCTGCGCGGCGCGGGCCATGACCCGGCGGATTTCACCGTCACGCTGATGCTGCACACCTATCTGGACCAGACCCGCGAGGAGGCCCGCCGCATCGCCCGCGAGCCGATGAAGGACTACCTGCGCTCAGCCGCCGGGCTGATCAAACAATACGCCTGGGCCTTCCCCGCCTTCAAGAAACCCGCCGGCGTGGAAAACGCCTTCGACATGAATCTGGACATCCTGTCGGAAGAGGAGCTGGAAGCCATCCTCGACTTCGCCTTTGAACGGTATTTCGAGGACTCCGGCCTGTTCGGCACCGTACAGGATGGGCTGAAACGGGTGGAGGAGCTGAAGCGCATCGGCGTGGATGAGATCGCCTGCCTGATCGACTACGGCATCGCGCCGGAGGTGGTTCTGGAAGGTCTGAACCCGCTGGCCGAGGTGCTGCGTCTCTCGAATGCGCCTGCCGAACTGGCCCCGGATGATTTCTCCTTGGCGGCACAGATTATCCGCCATGGTGTCACCCATATGCAGTGCACGCCCTCGATGGCGCGGATGATTGCAATGAACGACGAGGCGAAACTGGCGCTTGGCCGGCTGGAGCATCTCTTGGTCGGCGGCGAGGCATTGCCGGGCGATCTGGCAGCTGCGCTGCAAGGGGCCACACATGGGCAGATCCACAATATGTACGGGCCCACGGAAACCACCATCTGGTCAACCGTGGACAGGCTGTCCGGCACCCCGGAGGCCACGGCCAATGTCGGCACGCCCATCGCCAATACCAGCGTCTACGTGCTGAACGACGCAAGCGAACCGCAGCCCATCGGCGCGCCGGGAGAGCTGCTGATCGGCGGCGAAGGGGTTACGAAAGGCTACTGGCAGCGGCCCGAGATGACAGCGGAGCGCTTCGTCCCCGATCCTTTTGTCGGCGGCGAGGCAAAGCTCTACCGCACTGGCGATCTGGTGCGCTGGCGCAGCGATGGCAAGCTGGATTTTCTGGGCCGCACCGATCATCAGGTGAAAATCCGCGGCCAGCGCATTGAACTGGGAGAGATCGAGGCCGCCATGGCCGCCTTCCCCGGCGTAACCGGTGCCGTGGCCGTCACCCGCAAAATTGGCGAGGGCGAGCCGCTGGTGGGCTATGTCACAGCCTCTGCCCCGGTGGATGAACCTGCGCTGAAGGCACAGCTGGCGCGTCAGCTGGCCGAGGTCATGGTGCCCGCCCATATCGTCACGCTGGAGACCTTCCCGCTGACGCCCAACAAGAAGATCGACCGCAAGGCGCTGCCCGATCCGCAGCCCGCGCGCGCGGCCTCCGCCGCGGTGGCTGCGCCGCCCGCACAAGGCGCGCAGGCACTGATTGCTGCGGTCTGGTCGCGTATCCTGGGTGTTGATGGCATCAGGGCGGCGGACAATTTCTTTGCCCTTGGCGGCCATTCGCTGCTGGCAGTGCAGGCCCACCGCGAAATCCGCAAGGATGCCGGTGCAGAGCGGCTGTCGATCACCGACATCTTCCGCTTCCCGACACTGGAAGGCCTGGCCGCCCACCTGGACAGCCTGACCGGCGGCGCGGCACCGGCGGAAGAAGCCCAACCGGCGGTTGACACCGAGGCGAGAACGGAAACGATGTCCAAGCGCCGCGCGATGCGGGCGAACCGCAAAGCCAGGGCCGGATGACCGCACAGACAGACGACAGTAAATCCGAGCGGCTGGCCTTGATCCGGCCGCTTTTTGGCTTGGACGTGGCACTGGCCCTGTACGACCCGCAAGGCGATCTGCCGCTGCCGTTGCCGGAAGAAGCCGCCTGCCTGTCGCCCAATGCCGTTAGCAAGCGCCGCCGCGAATTCGCCGCCGGCCGCGCCGCCGCGCGCGCCGCGATGGCGGATCTCGGGCTGCCGCCCTGTGCCATACCGGTTGGCCCCAAACGCGCGCCGGTCTGGCCGACGGGCGTCACAGGGTCCATCACCCACACCCGCAGCTGCGCCGCCGCGGTGGCTGCATTGCCGGGTGAGGATCTGCGCGCTCTGGGCATCGACGTGGAGGAAGACACGCCGCTGGAGAATAAGCTGATACCTTCGATCTGTTCCCCCCGCGAGCAGGATTGGCTGAAGCGCCAGGAAAATCCCGGCCAAATGGCCAAAGTGATCTTTTCGGCGAAAGAAGCTGCCTATAAATGCCAATATGCGATCAGCGAACGGTTTTTCGGATTTGACGGCATGGAACTGGAACTCGACACCGCCCGCGGGCATTTCCTTGCGGAGTTCACCGGTGAACAGCCGCCCTTTGCCAAGGGCACAAAAATTGCCGGATGTTATGCCATCGGCGCGGGGCTGATCACCACTGGCGCGGAACTGAGGACAGGAGGCCTGCAATGATGGCGCGCCGCGGAGTGCTTGCCCTGCTGCTCGGCCTGCCCGCACTGGCAGCGCTTGCCTACAGCGGCGGCCGCGCGCCTTTTCTGACCCCGCCGCCGCCCTCCGGGCCGCTCAATGTCTTTCATCTCGGCCATTCTCTGGTCGGGGCGGACATGCCCTACATGCTGCAGCAGCTGGCCGGTAAGGGCCATGGCTACAACAGCCAGATCGGCTCTGGCACCACCATGCGCCAGCATTGGGAACCTGGCGAGCGGATCCGTGACTTCAGCAAGGTAAACCACGCGCCCGCCTACCGGGACGCCCGTGAGGGCATCGGATCAGGCGAATATGATGCGGTGGTACTGACCTCCATGGTCGAGCTGAAAGACGCGATCCGCTGGCACAAGTCCCCGAAGTACTTCCGCCGCTGGGCCGATCTCGCAAGGGGGGGCAACCCGGAGACCCGTGTCTATCTCTACGAAACCTGGCATTGGCTGGACGACCCGGACGGGTGGATGGAACGTGTCGCAGCGGATCTTGACCCTCTCTGGCTCGGCCAGCTCATCAAACCCGATACCCGCCGCAACCCTGACCGGCCGGCCTACCTGATTCCTGGCGGTCAGGCACTGGCCGCTGTCGCACGCGCCGCCGAAGCCGGAGAGCTGGAAGGTGTCAGCCGCCGTGAGGAGCTTTTCGGACGCGATCCCGAGGGCAATCAGGACCCGATCCATTTTGGTGAACTCGGCGCCTATGTGATCGCACTCACGCACTATGCCGTGCTCTACCAGAAGCCGCCCATGGGCCTGCCTCATGAGCTGCGCTTGCGCGATGGCTCTGTGGCACAGGCTTTCAGCGCCAGCGATGCAGTCAAAGTGCAAGACATCGTCTGGCAGGTGGTGACCGGCCTGGCCCGCACCGGGGTGCAGTCATGACCCTGTTTCCCCTTGCCGCCACTGCCGTCCTCATCGGCCATTCGCTGTTCGCCCATGGCGGCCCGACGGCGCTGGAGAACCTGCAGTCGGCCCGCAGCCAGCTGCCGGCCGCAGCGCAGGTGTCCCACGGCCCGCCGGCCGGCGCAGTTGCCGTCCCGGCCTATCAGGCCGTGCCGTCAGCTCAGCAGAAACGGAGCGGCGCGCCCGGCGCAGCCTCCCGGCTCCTTCAGCAGACCCGCAACACCGGCCGGATCGGAAACGCTTCGGGCCGCGGCACGCGGGCCCTGCCTCCCGAGCCGGCCCGCTGCTGCAAGATCCGGCCGGCATCCAGCATCTCACCACCCGCCCGGCAGCTGAGAGCCACGCGGCAGATGCTGCGGAGGCAGCCTTGCCCGTGGCCCCGCCGATCCCCAAACAGCCCATCGCCATCAACCTCGCCCCGATCGCGGACTGGAGCCCCCAGGCACCCTTCCTGGACCATTTCAAGACCGCGCGCCCCTGGATCGGCCACCTGCCGGGCCAATGGGGCGGTGCCGGCCATGCGGACCTTGAAGCCGCCGGTTATTTGGACCCGGACGGCTGGCCCACGGCCATCCCGCCTGAGCTCGGCTCCATCGGCACGGTGGTGCTGACCGAACTCCCGGAAGCGGCGGCCTCGCTCGCCGGGCGCTACGTGCTGCGCTATTCCGGCGACGGTATTGTCGAAGTGTCCGGCCGGGCGGAGAACCTGCACTATGGCCAGGGCGAAGTGCGGTTCGATTTCACTCCGGGCCCGGGCACGGTCGACATCCGCATCCAGCGCACCGATCGGAAGGGCACCGGCGACAACATCCGAAACATGTCGCTGGTCAAACAGGAGCACCTGGCCGCCTTCGACGCCGGCGCGCTGTTCAACCCGTTGTGGCTGGATCATCTGCGCGGCTTTGCCGCCCTGCGCTTCATGGACTGGATGGCCACCAACAACTCTGCGCAGACCGGCTGGGAGGACCGCCCGCAGGTCACCGATTACAGCTGGGCGGTGAAGGGCGTTCCGGCGGAAATTCTGCTCGAACTTGCCCGGGAAGCTGATGCCGACCCCTGGTTCACCCTGCCCCATATGGGCGACGACACCTACTTCCGCCGCTTTGCCGGCCTTGCCGCCCGCCGCCTTCCAGAGGGCAGGCGGGCCTATGTTGAATATTCCAACGAGGTCTGGAACCCGCAATTCGCGCAGGCCCGCTGGGCCGAAGAACAGGCGCGCGCGCGCTGGGGCGGTAACAGGCTGCAAATGCAGTTCTATGGCGGCCGCGCCGCAGACATGGCGCAGATCTGGACGCAGGTTTTCGGCGACGCAGCCAAAGACCGCCTGGTGCGGGTGATCGCGACCCAGACAGGCTGGATGGGCCTCGAGAAACAGCTTCTGACGGCACCGCTCTGGACCGCGGAACAGGCCGGGCGCAAACCGCCCGCAGCCTATTTCGACGCCTATGCCGTAACCGGCTATTTCGGCGGCAAGCTGGGAAAGGAGGACAATGTGCCCATGGTGCTGGACTGGGTCTCGCAGGATGCCTCCCTTGGCTTTGCCGCGCAGCAGGCCTATGCGGAACTCTGGGACGGGCGCATCTCCGGAAACCCTGAAGACACGCTGGAGGCGCTGCTGGGCACCGTGCTGCCCTATCATGCCGCCCAGGCCGAGGCCCAGGGGCTGCAGCTGATCATGTACGAAGGCGGCAGCCACGCGGTGGGGCATGGGGATATGGTGCACAATGAGGTGCTCACCGGATTTTTCACCCGTTTCAGCTACACGCCAGAGATGGCTGCGCTCTATGCCCGGCTGCTGGCGGGCTGGGCCAGCCTCGGCGGAGAACTTTTCACCGCCTTCAACGATGTCTACGCCCCGTCCAAATGGGGCAGCTGGGGAGGCCTGCGCCACCTCTCGGACAGCAACCCGCGCTGGGACGCACTGGAGGCCGCTAAGTGAACCTGCTGTCGGTCCTGATCCCTGCCCATAACGAAGCGGATGAAATCACTGCCTGCCTGGCCTCGGTCTTTGCCTCCCGCGCGCTGCCGCAGGGCTGGCAGGGTGAGGTGCTTGTGATCGCCAACGGCTGCACGGACCAGACCGCCAGCCTGGCCCGCGCAGCAGCGGTGCCGCCCGGCTGGCGCCTGCAGGTGCTGGACCTGCCCGAAGGCGGCAAACTGGCCGCGCTCAATGCCGGCGACCGCACCGCACAGGGTGCGGTTCTGGCTTATCTCGACGCCGATGTGCGGCTGGAGCCCGGCCTGCTGGCGCAGACGGTGGAGGCGCTCCGCGGCAGCGCTGCCCGCTATGCCAGTGGCCGCCCGCAGCTGATGCCTGCCGTCTCCGGGTTTTCCCGTGCCTACGGGCGGGTCTGGATGACCCTGCCCTTTCTCACCCGCGGCGTGCCAGGTTTCGGCTATTTCGCCATGAACCGGGCCGGACGCAACCGCTGGCAGAACTGGCCGGACATTATTGCCGATGACATGTTTGCCAGGCTCAGCTTCGCCCCTAGTGAGCGCCAGCTGCTGCCCGGCGCCTATTTCTGGCCGCTGGCCGAAGGCCTCTCCAACCTGATCCGGGTGCGCCGCCGCCAGGATGCCGGCAACCGCGAACTGGCACGCCTGTTCCCCGCGCTGCTGCAAAATGAGGGCACCGCCTTTCCTGCCGGCCCGGCCCTGCGCCGCGCCGCCCTGTGCGACCCGGCCGGCCTTGCCGCCTACGCATTGGTCAAACTGGCCATCCGCCTGCCCGCCCGGAGCTCCGCACCACGCTGGGCCCGCGGCCGCTGAACGGCGGCGTTTCACCTTTCTGGAAATACTCCGGGGGAGCCGCCGCAGGCGGCGGGGGCAGCGCCCCAGCGCCGCGCATTGCGAGGCGCCCGGCCCAAGGCTTTTGCGGCCCGCAGGGCCTCACAAAGGGGCGGGAGCCCCCCCTTGCGCAATCGCCTCACGGAAATGAGCCGCCAGTTTTTCCGCCTCCGCGCCACTGTCGTGCCGCTGCAGCACGCGGGCGCGGCCGGCAGTTCCCATGGCCGCCCGGCTGTCCTGCTTTGCCGCAGCAAGCGCGCGCACCGCACCGGCCAGAGCGCCCGCATTGCTCGCCGGAACCAGCCAGCCGGTTTGCCCGGGCAAAACAAGTTCAGGCGTGCCGGCGATATATGTGGCAATCACCGGGCGGGCGGCCGCCATGGCCTCCATCACCACCATCGGCAACCCCTCCGCAAAAGACGGCATCACCAGCGCATGGGCCGCAGCCAGTTCCGCCTGCACGCCGGCCTCGTCCAGCCAGCCGGTCAGTGTGATATTACGCTCCAGCCCGGCAGCCCTTATCGCCGCCTCCAGCGCGCCACGCATCTCCCCGTCGCCCACCAGCGACAGCTGCAGATCAGGCAGATCCGGCACCAGCTCCGCCATGGCCTCCACCAGCACCATCTGACCCTTCTGTTCCACGAAACGGCCGATCGACACCAGCCGCAGCGCCCCTTCAGGCAGCGGAGCGGGAGTGGCGAACTTCTCAGGCTCAATGCCGCAATGCACCACCTTCAGCCGCTCCCAGGTGCCAAAGCCTGCCCACCGGCTGAGCTGGCTGCGGCCAAAACTGCTGACCCCGGCAGCAAAAGCTGCACGGTCCAGTTTCACCCCCATCGACAAGGCGTGCGGCGCATCAAATTCTTCCGGTCCATGGGCGGTGAAACTGTATTGCACCCCGCCCAGCGCATGGGCCAGCATCGCCACCGCAGCAGAATTGGTCCCGAAATGTGCATGCATATGCTGCGCCCCCCAGGCGGTGCAGCGCTGCAGCACAAAGGCCGCCTCGCCCAGGTAGATGAGGTGCCGCAGCGCGCCCCTGTCCGAGGCCCGCGCCAGCTGCAGCGCCAGCTGCAGAGCCGCGGCAAACCGGCCCGGCCGGCTCAGAAGCACGCGCAGCATTGCCGCCAGAAGAGCCAGGGCACCCGCCGCCAGCACATATTCGCTCCGCGCCGCTTCGGCCTTGTCGCCGGCATCCTTCAGCTCTGCCGAGGGGCCGCGCATGGCCAGCCGCAGCACCTTGATGCCCTGCGCCTCCAGCGCCTGGATCTCGCGCCGGATGAAACTATGCGAGGGCTGCGGATAACTGTTCAGTATATATGCAATTTTCAATGGGCACGCGGCGGTTGGGAGGTTGAAACAGGCGCAGACTAGCCGCCCGGCCGCCCCTTGCAAAGCACCACCGCGCAGCCCACCCCTCAGCGGACAGCAGGAGGCCTCAATTCCGCCCCCGTGGCTGCTTTGTTTCCATGAGGGCAACCGCAGCCGCCCTGCGAGCGGACCTGCATTGACGCGATTCCGCCCGCGCCCTAGCTTGCGCTGAACCAGCACCGCACGGAGAAACACATGGCAGGCAGCGCGCGCCTTTTGACAGGTCAGAGTCTGACCGCACGGGTGGCGCGGTCAGGCTCCTGGATGGTGATCGGCTATGGCGGCAGCCAGGCGCTGCGGCTGGCCTCCAACCTGGTGCTGACCCGCATTCTCTTCCCTGAAGCCTTTGGGCTGATGGCCCTGGTGCAGGTGGTTCTGACCGGGCTGGTGCTGTTTTCCGACGTCGGGCTGGGCCCGTCCATCGCACAGAACAAACGCGGTGATGACCCTGATTTCCTGGACACCGCCTGGACCCTTCAGGTTATCCGCGGCTTCTGCCTTTGGGCGCTGACCGGGCTGCTTGCCTGGCCTGCCGCGGAATTCTACGGCGCGCCCGAACTATTGTGGTACCTGCCCGTGGCCGGGGCCAGCCTGGCGATTGCCGGCTTCAACCCGACCCGGATCGAGACCGCCAACCGGCACCTGCTGGTCGGTCGGCTGACGCTGCTGGACCTGATGGCGCAGCTGACCGGCATTACCTCGATGGTCGTTCTGGCGCTGGCCACCGGCTCGGTCTCGGCGCTGGTGATCGGCGGTGTCATCCAGGCCGTGGCGAAACTGGCGCTGACCCATTGGGGGCTGCCCGGCCAGCGCAACCGGCTGCATTGGGAGCGC
The DNA here is from genome assembly GCA_913054485.1 of uncultured Paracoccaceae bacterium. Classification (GTDB taxonomy): domain Bacteria; phylum Pseudomonadota; class Alphaproteobacteria; order Rhodobacterales; family Rhodobacteraceae; genus FREY01. Next base: position 2,412 of record CAJXHQ010000020.1, on the reverse strand, counting down.
GCCGCCGCGCAGGATCTGATCCACTTCGGAAAATGGATCTTCCTCTCCACCGCCTTCTCGTTCCTGACCAGCCAGGGCGACCGGGCGATCCTGGGAAAATTCGTGCCGCTGGATGTGCTCGGCATTTACAATATCGGCTATTTTCTGGCCGGGTTCCCGATGCTGCTGGGGCTGACCGTGGCCCGGCGGCTGATGCTGCCCGTCTACCGGGACAGGCCGGCTGCCGCCAGTGCCTCCAACCGCCGCCGCCAGCGCCAGCTGCGCAGCGGGCTGACCGCCGGCAGCCTGAGCCTGCTGCTGTTAATGGCCCTGCTGGGGCCCTGGCTTGTGGACCTGCTTTATGACGACCGCTATGCACCGGCCGGGGCCATGGTTGTTCTGACGTCTCTGGCGCTGGCGCCGGCTGTGATCTTCATGACCTATGATCAAGCCGCGCTGGCAGCAGGCGACAGCCGGTTTTTCTTTCTGCTTTCCGCAGTCAGGGCGCTGCTGCAAACCGGGCTGTTCCTGGCCGGCGTCCTTTGGCTGGGGCTGCCGGGCGGCATTGCTGCCTTCTGCCTCTCCATGCTGGCCGCTTATCCGCTTCTGATAGCCCTGGCGCGGAAGCACCAGGTCTGGGACCCGCTGCACGATCTGGTTGCCGGACTGGTCTGGCTGGCTGCCGGAGCTGCCATTCTGCTGCTGCATCAGGATGTTCTGCTGGCGTTTGCGGGCGGCAACTGAACCGCCGCAGGGTCAGAAGCTCTGTGATCCATCCTTGCGAAACCCGCGCTGGCGCAGGAACGGCCACTTAATCTTGCCCGATGCACCGGTATCAAGAACCGGAACCGAGACCACCGGGACCAGCCCTGTTTCCCGCTTCATCTGCGCCGCGGAGCGCAGCACCGGTGTGCGCAAGTCCAGCAGGAAAGCCAGCGCCAGAGCAGCGGCCGCACTGAAGACGGCACCCGCCGCAACAACCAGTTTTCGGCTTGTCGTGAAGGGGTGCTCCGGCACCACTGCGGGTTCAATCACGGTCAGCGTTTCGGCTTGCCCCGATGTCTCCAGGCGGAAACCCACCTCAGCGACAGCACGCCGTTCGGTAATGACCGACAGCTCGCTCTGCAGCCTTGCAAGGTCACGCTGATAGGCGCCCAGCCGCCGTTCGGCATCAGGCGATGTTTCAAGCGACTTTTCCAGCTCGGCCTTACGGCTGGCGAGCAGGATTCGCTGGGCCTCCACGGTCGCGATGTCCTGCGCAGCGTCTTCCAAAATGCGCGCCGCCGTAGCCGGCCGTTCGTCGGCTGCAGCCAGATCTGCCGCCCGCTGAATGCTGATCTTTTCCCGGGCTATATCCAGCAGACCCTCGTTGATCGTGTTGATTTCAATCAGCCGGAATTCCGCAGTGCCGGGCAGCGCCATGTCATTGGTCAGCCGGTATGCCGCAATCTCCTGCTCCAGCACCGAGATGTCCGTGACAATGGCCGCTTCCTGCTCAGCAAAGAAAGTCAGTGTTTCCCGGGCCTTTTCAATCCGCGAGCTTCTGCTGAGCTCCATCGTGCGGCGGGACAGCTCGCGGGCAACCTGCCGGGCAAGCTCGGGGGCTGGCATCTCTGCCGTGATGGTCAGTACAGCGATGGTTCCGTCATCCCACTGGCCCTCGCGGGCGGCGGCGACCCCTTCGATCGCGACGGAGTCGCGGAACATGCCGACTTTCTTCACGTCCGAATGGGGCAGATCGCTGTACAGGCCGAAGGTGTCGATCAGTTCCAGAATTGTGCTGCGCGTCATCAGCCGCTGCTGGATCAGCTGCAGACGCCGGGCCGAGGATCCCTCTACAGTCGAGCTGGCCAGCCCATCCGCAATCTTGGGCCGCGAGATCTGCAGCACCTCCGACGCACTGTATGCATGCTGCATCCGGGCCGCAAAATACACCGATGCAAGTGTCCCGAGGAGGATCACTGCACAGATCAGCCCCGCCCGCCTGCGCAGCATATCAATGAAATCGTCCAAAGAATGAATCGGCCCCATTCAGTCGCCCCGTAAAATCGCATGTGAAGTTTGCCCGCTGACGGCCGGCTTGGGTATACTTCAGCACATTAACCGGGCAGCATTATGGCATTGTCCGCTCAGGCCGCAAAAAGCCCGGTGCGCGGGGCGCGGGCCCGGTTCAGAACAACACCCAGCAGCTCTGTGTGGCCGGCCAGCATTTTCTCGCAGGCTTCCAGATGAGCGGCCGTGGTCGCGCGGCCGTCGGACACCAGCAGAACGCCATCGACCTGCGGCAGGAAAGCCGTCAGATCGTCGTGCTCCAGCACTGGCGGCAGGTCGAACAGAACAGCATCCGCACCGCTGCGCAAAACCATATCGTCCAGCGCGCGGGGGCAATCCGGCCCATGGATCAGCTCTTCAGGGCTGGCACCCTCCTGGTCC
>CAJXHQ010000019.1 GCA_913054485.1 uncultured Paracoccaceae bacterium | reverse complement strand
ATTCCGCGCCCGGTTTCAAGGGCCGGCTCTTTGTGGCAGTGCCGCAGCCGGTACCGTTGTGGGGCGCGCGCGATCCATCGATCCGCAACCGGGCCGTGCTGGACCTGCTGGAAGAGCTGGGGGCCGAAATCCTGCCATTCGAATCGCGGCTTTTTGGTGAAGCCTACCCGAATGGCAACAAGATCGAGGCGCTGCAGGCCCTGCCTCGCGGCGAGCCATTCGTGTTCTTTGACACGGACACGCTGATCACCGGCGAGCTGCAGGATGTGCCCTTTGATTTCACCCGGCCCTCCGCCTCTCTGCGCTGCGAAGGCACCTGGCCGAAGCCAACGCTCTACGGTCCGGGCTACGGCGGGATCTGGCAGGCGCTGTATACGCGCTTCGGCCTGGAGTTTGACAGCACGATGGACTTCAGCCAGCCGGACGGGTTCTGGCGCCGGTATCTCTATTTCAATGCGGGTTTCTTCTACGGCAACTGCCCGCGCGCCTTCGGCAAACGCTGGCTGGTCTATGCGAAATCCGTCTGGCAGGACCCGCCGGTCGAACTGGCCGGGCAGAGCCTGGATCCCTGGCTCGACCAGGTCACCCTGCCGCTGGTGATCCACTCTTTCGGGGGCGGGCGCGATGCGCTGGAGCCAGGCTGGCTGGACGGGGATGTCAGCTGCCATTACCGGCTGTTCCCGCTGCTCTATGCCCGTGAAAGCGACCATGTTGTGAATGTGCTTCGCGAGGTGGCCGCCCCCAACAGGGTCAAGAAAGTGCTGAAAGGCTATGAGCCGATCAAACGCATGGTCTTTCAGGGGCGCGGCGAAAAAGTGCGGGCGATGTTTGACCGCGACCACCTGCCCAGGCGCGAACAGGTGATCCGGAATCAGATCAAATCGGCCGGCTTCTGGATGCGCTGACAGCTGCAGCCTGGGGCTCTGCCCCCTTGGTCCGGGGCCAATTCCCCCGGGATATTTCCGGACAGATGTAGAAGGACCGGGCTGCGCGGCTTTGGCGCTTGCACGGGGTGCGGAATTGGAGTGTGCTGCGGGCAGCCCGGTTTTAGAGAATATTGAGGGAGAAAACAGTATGACCAGCGGACCCGACTACGGTTTTGACACGTTGCAGATTCACGCGGGCGCGCGGCCCGATCCGGCCACCGGCGCGCGGCAGACACCGATTTACCAGACCACGGCTTATGTGTTCCGCGACGCCGACCATGCGGCGGCGCTGTTCAACCTCCAGGAAGTGGGCAATATTTATTCCCGCCTGACCAACCCGACCGTGGCCGTGCTGGCCGAGCGGATCGCGACCCTGGAAGGCGGCGTTGGCGGGGTGTGCTGCTCCTCCGGCCACGCGGCGCAGATCATGGCGCTGTTCCCGCTGATGCGTCCGGGCTGCAACGTGGTGGCCTCGACCCGGCTTTATGGCGGCACCGTTACCCAGTTCAGCCAGACCATCAAGCGTTTTGGCTGGGAAGCCAAGTTTGTCGATTTTGACGATACCGAGGCCCTGGCCGCGGCCATCGATGAGAACACCCGCGCGGTCTTTGGCGAAAGCGTCGCCAACCCCGGCGGCTATGTCACCGATATCCGCGCCATTGCCGATGTGGCGGATGCAGCGGGCGTGCCGCTGATCATCGACAACACCTCGGCCACCCCCTACCTCTGCCGCCCGATCGAACAGGGGGCTACTCTGGTGGTGCATTCCACCACCAAATACCTGACCGGCAACGGCACCGTTACCGGCGGCTGCGTTATCGACAGCGGCAATTTCGACTGGTCCGCCTCGGACAAGTTCCCCTCCCTTTCAGCCCCGGAGCCGGCCTATCACGGGCTGAAGTTCCACGAGACCTTCGGGCCGCTGGCCTTCACCTTCCATGGCATCGCCATCGGTCTGCGCGATCTGGGCATGACGATGAACCCGCAGGGCGCGCATTATACGCTGATGGGCATCGAGACCCTGAGCCTGCGCATGGAGCGCCACGTGGCCAACGCCAAGAAGGTCGCCGCCTGGCTGGAAGCGGATGACCGGATCGACTACGTCACCTACGCGGGCCTGCCCTCCTCGCCCTATGCTGGCCGGGTCGCGCAGCACTATCCCAAGGGGGCCGGCGCCCTGTTCACCTTTGCGGTGAAAGGCGGTTACGACGCCTGCGTGAGCTTGGTCAACAGCCTGGAGATCTTCAGCCATGTGGCCAACCTGGGCGACACGCGCTCGCTGATCATCCACTCGGCCTCAACCACCCACCGCCAACTGACAACCGAGCAGCAGGAGGCCGCAGGCGCCGGGCCCAATGTGGTGCGGGTGTCGATCGGGATCGAAGACGCGGACGACCTGATCGCCGACCTGGACCAGGCGCTCAGCAAAGCAACCGCCTGACCGGCCGGCGTGTTCCAGGACAGGCCGGACCTGCACCGGGCGCTTTCCAACAATGCCGCAGCCCCTCGCAAGACGGGCTGCGCGCACCCTTGGCGGGATGTCCGCAGGGCTCCATGATGTGCCACCTGTGCCCTTGCTCTGCCGTCAAACAGCCAAGGGCGGACTTTGCCGGCCCGCGTTAACAACGGCCGTTGGGGCACAAAACGGAGCAGGAAGTGCAGCGCCGGAAGGCTTCCTCCGGCGCCACAGAGGGTCGCCAAATGCGGCTTCCCAGACCCGGGACAGCAGCACACCACCCAGCGGGCCGGTGCCCTGCCCCGCCTCCGTCACTCGATCCCGCTCATATCGAAGACCACCACCACACTGTGACTGAAACCGAGACTGCCGGGCTCCACCGGCATCGGGTCGCTGCGAGCCATCTCCATCATCATCGGCTGCGGCCCGCCGCCCGCGGGCGGTGCATCGCGGATCATGCGCGGCGCGCCAAGGCGCATGCCTGATGCTTCAGCCAGCTGGCGCGCTTTCTTGACCGCGTCATCCACGGCCTGCCCCCGCAGCGTATCCTGCAGGGCGCCGGGATCGGACACGGCAAAGCGCAGGCCGCGGAATTCATTGGCGCCGGCCTGCAGCACTTGGTCCATCACTGCACCCAGCTCTGTCAGGTCGCGCAGCCGCACGGTCAGCGTGCTGGAGGCGGCAAAGCCCGTCACCTCCCGCGCACCGCCCGAACTGCTGCGCTGCGACCAGACCGGGTGCAGCGAAATATCGCGGGTCTGCATGTCTTCCGCCATGACCCCGCCTTCGCGCAGCCGGTCCGTCACCGCCGCCATATTGCGGGACACGGCAGCCATGGCGGCTGCGGCCTCGGGGGCCTGATCACTGACACCCAGCGTGATTACCGCCATGTCAGGGGCGGCTTCCATGCGGGCTTCGCCGGTGACTTCGATGCGGCGCGGCTGTTCCTCCGCCCGCAGCGGCTGCGTCAGCGCCAAAGCTGCCAGTACGGCTGCAGTCATCTGTGCCTTCATTCGCTTGTGTCTCCTTATGACTCTTCCTCCCAAATGTGGCGGCAAAGCCCTGCCGGCAAGGGCAATGCCCCGCCTTTTCCTTTTCCCCGGCATCCTCCTGCTATATGGTCGCGACGCAGGCTGGTCCGCCAATGGGCCGGCAGAAACGGAACTCAGCAAAGAGTGGTCAGGCAGTAAGATGAAACCGGGCTTTACGCTCCTCTTTTCGATGGACGGGGTCTCCCTGTTGCAGCGGGCCGCCGGCGGGTGGCGGCTGGTCGGAACCGTGGCGATGGATCAGGAGGATCCCGCCGATGCATTGGCCCGGCTGCGCGCCAAGGGCGAACAGCTGAGCGGGGAGCCGCTGGCCTGCAAGCTGGTGATTCCGAACGAGCAGATCCGCTATATCAGCGTGGCCACCGGTGAGACGGAGGCAGACGAGCGCCTCGCCGCGGTGCAGGACGCGCTGCAGGATGCGACACCCTACAGCCTGGAAGAACTGGCCTATGACTTCTGCCCCGACGGGGAAACCACACACGCTGCGGCCGTTGCAATAGAAACCCTGGCGGAGGCCGAGACCTTCGCCACGGAGAATGGCTTCCTGCCCGCAAGCTTTGTGGCGGCGCCGGGCGAGAACGCCTTCCTGGGCGAGCCCTTCTTCGGCACTACCCGCGCCATTCGCGGCACCGAGGTGGAGCCGGACGGCATCGCCGTGGTGATCACCGGAGACGCAGAATTACCTGCCGCGGAGGGTACCCCGGCGGAGGTGCCCGTGGAGGCAAACCCAGCGGATACACCGGCGCAGACGGATGAGACGGAAGAGCCCGCGGAACCAAAGCAGCCGGCGGCGGCAGAGGTGGCAGTTGAGCCGGCGTCCAGCCCGAAGCCCGCCGCCTCGCAGACAGCAACAGCGCAACCGGCCGATGAACCGGCCAGCGAGCCCCCCGAGATGCCCGCCGAGGCGGTTTCCGATGCATCGGAAAAAGCCGCGGAGCCGGAAGACACGTCACCCGGCAGGAACAACGCAGACACCGACGCTGATGAACCCGCACCGGAGCAGCAGGCACCGGAGCAGGAAACAGAGGATGAGCCTGTTTCTGCGCCGCAGCAGGAACGGGCCGCGACCAGCGCTCTGGCGGAACCGGAAGCAGAAAAGGATCCTGCGCCCGCACCAAAAGCGCCGCCGGTTCCGGATCCGGCTGCCGCGATCCCGCCAGCTCCTGCTTTGAAACCTGTTTCCGCGCGCGGCGGCATGGCACCCGGGCAACCGCCCGCCGAACCCGCCGCCCCGGCGGGCTTTGCCACCCGGCGCAGGCAGCAGCCGGAAGCCGCCAAAGCCAAGGCCGCGGCCATTCCGGTCCCGCCGGCCTCTGCTTCGGCGGCAGAAAGCCTGAAACCTGGCTCCAAGCCTGCCGCGCTTCCGGCGTCGCCGCTGAAACTGCCCGACAGCAGCACAAAGCCCGTTCTTCCGCAGTCTCCGCCGCCACTGGGCGGGGCAAGAACCAAGCCCGCAGCAGAAAGCCTTGCGGTGAAACCGCCGCTCGCCGAAGCGCAAGCAGCACCTAAGCGGCGCTTCCTCGGCCTGGCCCTTACAGCGGTGCTTCTGCTGGCAATGGCTGCCGCAGCCCTGCTGACCCGGGCGCCGCAGGATACCCCGGTTTCCGAGGCGCCGCCCGCCGTGGAAGCTGAGACCGGCGCGCAGACTGAAGCGCGTGCCGGGGCCGAGGCACCAGCCGAAGCTCCTGCCCTAACAGCAGAAGTTCAGGACGATGTTGCAGCCCCGCGCGCACCGGAGGCAGAGCAAATTGCAGATGCAGCTGCGATCCCCTCACAGGACATCAGCAGCACACCGGCTGATGCCGTTGTCCCAGCCCTGGATGCGCCCGCGCTCGAAGAGGCGCTGCGCCCGGACGAGCTGATCTCCTCCGTCCTGCCCTCGGCTGAAGCGCTGGACGCAGCCGAGCTGGAAGTAGTGCCGCTTGACACCGCCCCTATCGACGAGGGGCTGTCTCTGGCCGCGCTTTATGCCGCCACCGGGGTCTGGCAGGCCGCACCGGATCAGCCCGGCGTGCCCGCTTTGGTGGATCTGGACAGCATCTATGTGGCCTCGATTGACCACACAGGGCTGTCGCAGGACGCCGTGGCCCTGCCGGGGGTGGCTGCGGAAAGCCTGCCGCAGATCCCACGCGCGCCCGCTGCCGCACCCGAAGGGTTTGACCTGGATGAACGCGGTCTGGTCACCGCCACGCCGGAGGGCACGCTGAACCCGGACGGCATCATGGTCTATCTGGGCAAACCGCCGGTGGTGCCGCCGCAGACACCCGACCGCCCGGACCCCGAAGCAGAGGCCGCCGCCGAAGCAGCCGCCCGCCAGGTCCTGTTATCGCAGAGCCGCCCGCGGCTGCGCCCGGATGATCTGGTAGAGCGGGCCGAACGGGCGCAGCTCGGCGGGCTCAGCCGGGCCGAGCTGGCCGGCAAGCGCCCGCGCCTGCGCCCAGCCAGCCTGAAGACCGAGGCCCAGGAAAGCCAGCCGCCGACGGCCCAGGCCGTGGCCACTTCGGTCGAACCGCGCCTGCGGCCTTCGAACTTTGCAAATATCGTCAATCGTGCCCGCAAGAACACCTCGCAGGCCGCTGCCGCGACGGCCCCGGCCGCGGCACCCGCCACGGTGACGCCTTCACTGCCTACCGCAGCCTCGGTGGCGCGCCAAGCCACACAGGAGAACGCGATCAACCTGCGCAAAATCAATCTGATTGGCGTTTTCGGCACCACGTCGGACCGCCGCGCGCTGGTACGGATGCCCGCCGGCAGCTACCGCAATGTGAAAGTGGGCGACCGGCTGGACGGCGGCCGCGTGGTGGCCATTGGCGACACAGAGCTGCGCTACGAAAAGGGCGGGCGCAACCTGATCCTGCGCATCCCGAACGGGTGACCCCCCGGACCAGCGGCCGGGCTGCCTGCCTGTTTGCAGGACCAGGGTGGACCTGCGCGTTTGTGTCCGTATTCTGCGGTAGAGACGCGGAAATTTCGCACTATCTTCACAGCAAAGGACGATACTGCGCGCATGCTTGACCCTACCGACACGAAGCTGCTGGCCGCCCTGCAACAGGATGCACATCTTACGGCGCAGGAACTGAGCGAGCTGCTGAACCTCTCTCCCAGCCAGGCCGGGCGCCGCCGCCAGCGGCTTGAGGCTGAGGGATATATCCAAGGCTACACCGCCCGGCTGGACCCGCAGAAGCTGGGCCTGGCGGTGCAGGGATTCGTTCAGGTCCACCTCGGCAGCCACGGGCCCGAGCAATCGGCCGGATTTGCCCGTCTGGTGGCCGCCCGCAACGAGATCACATCGGCTTGGACGATGACCGGGGAGGCAGATTACCTGCTGCAGGTCTATTGCGAGGACCTGCCGGGGCTGAACCGGCTTTTACATGAAGTGCTTTTGCCCCATCCTGCTGTTGCCCGTGTCCAGAGCCAGATTGTCATGGACCAGCTGAAACGCGACGCGCCGCTGCCGATGTAACCCCGGCCCACCGCCCGACTGCCCAAGGACCCCTCCGCCATGGACGCATTTCTGTACCAAGCCACCATTTACCTAGCCACGGCTGTAATTGCTGTGCCGATTGCCGCCCGGCTGGGCCTCGGCTCTGTGCTTGGCTATCTTGCAGCTGGTATTCTGATCGGCCCTGTGCTGGGGCTGGTCGGCTCGGAAACCGAAGATCTCCAGCATTTTGCCGAGTTCGGCGTGGTGATGATGCTGTTCCTGATCGGGCTGGAGCTGGAGCCCCGCGCGCTCTGGGCAATGCGGCACAAGCTGATCGGGCTGGGCGGTTTGCAGATCACCCTGTCCACTCTGGCACTTATGGGGGCAGCCATGGCAGCCGGGCAGCCATGGCAGGTGTCCCTGGCCATTGGCCTGGCCCTGTCGCTGTCCTCCACAGCGATCGTGCTGCAGACCCTGTCGGAAAAAGGCCTGATGCAGACTGGTGGCGGGCGGGCCAGTTTCTCGGTTTTGCTGACGCAGGATATTGCGGTGATCCCGATCCTCGCCTTCCTGCCGCTGCTGGCCATGGAGACCGGCACGCATCTCTCTGGCGACGGCTCGATCCAGCGCGCCGCCGGACAGGCGGGCGAGGCAGGCCATCACGGCGAACACCTGTCGCTGGTCGCGGGCCTGCCCGGCTGGGCGGTGACAGCGGTCACGATTTCAGCGGTGGGATTCATCATATTTGCCGGCATTTTCCTGATGCGCCCGCTGTTCCGCTTCATCCATGCTGCCAATCTGCGCGAGATGTATACCGCATTGGCGCTGCTGATCGTGGTCGGCATTTCATTTCTGATGACCCTGGTCGGACTCTCGCCTGCCCTGGGTGCCTTCCTGGCCGGGGTGGTTCTGGCCAACTCCGAATTCCGCCACGAGCTGGAAAGCGACCTCAATCCCTTCAAAGGACTGCTGCTGGGGCTGTTCTTCATCACCGTTGGCGCAGGCATCAACTACCGGCTGTTCCTCGCCAGCCCCGGCGACCTGCTGGGCCTGGCGCTGCTGGTGATCCTTGCCAAGGGGCTGGTGCTGTATTTTGTCGGCAAGGCCTTCGGGCTGCGCAAACGCGGCCACTGGCTGTTCACCCTGGGCCTGGCACAGGCCGGCGAATTCGGCTTCGTGCTCCTGGCCTTTGCCCGCCAGCTGAACGTCATTCCCGTGGCCCTGTCGGAAAAGCTGCTGCTGATCATCGCACTGTCGATGCTGATCACACCGCTGCTGTTCATCCTGTTCGACCAGATTTCCAAGCGGCTGACCGAGGCCGCACCGGAACATGTGCCGGATGAGATCGACGAACAAGGCCCGGTGATCATTGCCGGCATCGGACGCTTCGGCCAGATCGTCAACCGGCTGGTACGCGCATCCGGCTTCAAGACCGTGGTGCTGGACTACGATATGGAGACGATCCAGCTGATGCGCCGCTTCGGCGTCAAGGGTTTCCTCGGCGACCCGACCCGTCCGGAGCTGCTGAAGGCTGCGGGCATTGCCAAGGCCCGGGTGCTGGTGATTGCGCTGGATGATCCGGACAACACCGTCAAGATGGTGCGCCAGGTCCGCAAAGTGCGCCCGGATCTGCATATCATCGCCCGCGCTGGCGACCGCAACCACGTCTACGAGCTCTACCAGGCCGGGGCCGATGACATCGTACGCGAGATGTTCGACAGCTCCCTGCGGGCCGGCCGCTACGTGCTGGAGAACATGGGGCTCAGCGAGTATGAGGCGGCACAGGCGGAACAGACTTTCTATACCCACGACCGGCGTGTGGTCCGCGAGCTGGCGGAATATTGGGAACCGGGCACCCCGGCCAGCCTCAACAAACCCTATATCGAACGGGCGCGCGAGTTGGACAAGGACCTGGAAACCGCGCTGATGGAGCTCTACGAGACCCACAAACAAAAGTCTGCCTAGATACACAAACAGGAGAGGTCTCCCGCCCCTCACCCGGCCCGGCGGGCCGTATCCGGCGTTGGGCAGGGCGCCGCTGCCGCGGCGCGGGGCTCTGCCCCGCCGCCCGGGCGGGCGGCTCCCCGGAGTATTCCAGAAAGATGAAAAGCGGCTCAGCGCCGGTAGCAGGCCGCCAGTTTTTCCGGGTCAGCGCCGAGGGCATAGCGCAGCAGGATCCGCAGGTTGCGGCTGCCGCGGCGCAGCCAGCCGTCGCGCTGGTAGCGCGCCGCGCTCGTGCGGGCAGTGGCGGGCAGCAGGATGATCCCTTTCAGGCGGCGGACCAGAGCCACATCCTCCATTAGCGGCTGATCCGGATAACCGCCAGCGGCCAGGTAATCGCGGCGGCGGATCAGGAGCCCCTGATCGCCGTAAGGCAGTTTAAAGAGACGGCTGCGCAGATTGGCCCAGCCGGCCACCCAGGCCGGCGCCGCCCCGGCGGCATCAAAGGCAAGGCGGAAACAGGCAGGGCGGCCGTCGCCCTGCTCCAGGTGGCGGGCTGCGGCATCCGCCCAGCCCGTCTCGAGAACCGTGTCAGCATGGAGGATAAGCAGCCAGTTTCCCTTGGCGGCCGCGCAGCCGCGCTTAAGCTGGCCGCCGCGGGAGGCAGGCCCGGTGGCCAGGACCGCCCCGGCCTCCTCCGCCAGATCCAGCGTGGCATCGGCTGACCCGCCGTCGCTCAGGATCAGCTCACGGATCAGCCCGGCGCGCAGCCCCTCCATCAGCGCAGGCAGGCTTTTTTGAAGCCCTCCGGCCGCGTTCAGGGCCGGGATCACGATGCTGATTTCAGCGGGCATGGCGTTTTCCTGTTCAAATCCGGTTTCAATCCTATATCACTGTCCTCCGCAGCGGCCAGATGGAAGGAGCCACCGGCATGAGCACAAGACGGATTTTGCGCCTGAGCGGCGCTGATACCCGCACCTTCCTGCAAGGATTGGTGACCAATGACGTGAACCGGCTGGATCAGGGGCTGGTCTATGCGGCGCTGCTGACGCCGCAGGGCAAATACCTGGCCGATTTCTTCCTGGCCGCAGACGGGGACGGCGTGCTGCTGGATGCGGATGCGAGCCAGGCGGACGCGCTGATGAAGCGGCTGTCCATGTACCGGCTGCGCGCAGACGTGGAGATTTCGGAAACCGGCCTTCAGGTGAAACGCGGCACCGGGGCCGCGCCGGAGAATGCACTGGCGGATCCGCGCCACCCGGACATGGGCTGGCGGCTATACGGAACCGAAGGCGGCGATGACGGCAGCGACTGGGACGCGATCAGGGTGGCGCATTGCATCCCTGAGACCGGCGTGGAGCTGACGCCCGAGGCCTATTTACTGGAAGCCGGCTTTGAAGCGCTGAACGGCGTTGATTTCCGCAGAGGCTGCTACGTGGGCCAGGAAGTCACCGCGCGAATGAAACACAAGACCGAGCTGCGCAAGGGGCTGCAGGTGGTGGACATCGAGGGCAGCGCTCCGGCTGGAACCGAGATCACTGCCGGGGGCAAACCTGCGGGCACGCTGTTCACCCAGGCCGGCGGCAAGGCCATTGCCTATCTGCGCTATGACCGTGCCCGCGGTGCTGAACTGGCCGCCGGAGAGGCCACCCTGCGCTGGCCCGGCTGACAATCTCCCCTTAACCTGCCTGCCTTAAGCCTTTCAGGCAAACCGGCGGCCCCTGCCGCCGTGTTGCGTGAAAGGACTGGACTATGAAACTGCCACTGATGGCGGCTCTGGCCGGGCTGCTGGCCCTGCCGGCAGCCGCGGACGGATATTGGGAATACCGCGACTGGCGGGCTTTTTCCGAAACCATAGACACCGGCGAGGACCTGCGCCGCACCTGCACGGCGGTTACCGGCGGCGACGGCCTGCCCTCATTGCGCCTGACCATTTCAAACGGTGATGGCGGCCCGCCGGACCACTATCCTGAACCAATGCTGTATGAGAACGCGCCGCGCGGCCATGGCACCCAGGTGCAAAACGGACTGGCCGTGGCCTTTGTATTCGACCGGCAGGCGGCATTCTACGGGATCGCCAACGGCTGGTTCGACGAGGAAGGCTTTGCCCATGCCGAGGCCGGGCCCCGCTGGCAAGACGCCTTGCGTATGCTGCGCTGGATGAAGGCGGGCCAGGCGCTGGAAATCCGCCTGCTGCATCCCTACCAGGAAGGCGCGGTGGTAATGAATGCCTCGCTCAGCGGGTTCACCGCCGCCTATGGCAAGATGATGGATGAATGCGGATTTTCGATTGAGCTGCCAGCCGGATAAGAAAAGCCCCGCAGCCATCAGCTGCGGGGCTTTGCCATCGCGCGGAGGCGTGGCTCAGGCGCGTTCGGAATATTCCATAGTCTCGGTGTTCACTACGATCATCTCGTCCTGCCCGACGAAGGGCGGCACCATGACTTTGACGCCATTGTCCAGAACCGCCGGCTTGAATGAGTTTGCCGCAGTCTGGCCTTTCACCACCGGCTCGGTCTCGACGATCTTGCAGGTGACTTTCTGCGGCACGGTCGCGTTCAGCGCTTCTTCTTCGTAGAATTCCACCACGATGGTCATCCCGTCCTGCAGGAAGGGGCGGCGGTCGCCCAGCAGCTCGGCGGAAATCTGCGTCTGTTCGTAGGATTCGGTGTCCATAAAGATCAGCATTCCGTCATCCTCATAGAGAAACTGCTGATCTTTCTGCTCCAGGCGCACACGCTCGACCTTGTCGGCGGAGCGGAACCGTTCGTTCAGCTTGGAGCCATTGCGCAGGTTGCGCAGTTCGACCTGGGCAAATGCACCGCCTTTTTCCGGGCTTTACGTGATCCACTTTCACAGCAGCCCAGAGACCGTCATTATGCTCCAGAACGTTGCCTGGGCGGATTTCATTACCGTTGATCTTGGGCATCGCTTTTTTGCCTCCCGGGTGTTGATGGATTGTTAATCGATCCTATATCTGGCGGGCCTCGGGCTGACAAGACAACGATATGTCGTAGGTGGTCCATGGAAGCTATGCAAAATTTGCATGAAAGATATGCAACAGCGGGCTACCCGAATCGACCTGATTAGGTCATAAGGAGCGCCACGCCGGAATTGCAAGAGCAAGAACAACAAAGGATGCGAGATGCGAGATTTCGTTGACGGCACTGCTTATAACAATGAGCAAGGCAACCGTGCCCGTAAACTATTTGCAGCCGTTGTGCTGGCTGCACTGGATGACGCCATTGCGGACGACAAGAAGTATGGCAATGGTCCTGAACAGATCGCCCGCTGGGCCCGTTCGCGGGACGGCCGCGAAGTGCTGTCCTGTTCCGGGATCGACCCCAACGAACGGGTTGTGTCGGGTCTGATGGAATTCGTGGGCCGCGGTGTGCGGACCTCGGTCGCGCTGTCGCGCGAGGAAAGCGAACGCCGCAACGCAGCCCAGGCCGAAGCCGCCTGATCTGACGTCTGCCAGACTGTTAAAGAAAAACGCGTCCTGGGGGGCGCGTTTTTCTTTGCGCAGCCCCAGTATGCAACCGTATCCCGCCCGGCCGCCGCCATACCGGTTTCCGCCGGAGAGGACGGACCGGAATTTTCCAGCATTCCGGGCATTGCCGCGGCGGTGACGGTTTTGGCCGGTGCCGCGGCGCGGACGGAGGGGACGGATGCGGCCTGCCGGCACAGCTTTCACCCGGGGACGGAATCGGGCATACCGTTCTGCAATACCGGGAGGACGGCCAATGGCGCGCGCAATCATGATCCAGGGCACCGGCAGCAATGTCGGTAAATCGCTTCTCGTGGCCGGGCTGGCGCGTGCCTTCACCAACCGCGGTTTGCGGGTGGCGCCTTTCAAGCCGCAGAACATGTCCAACAATGCCGCCGTTACGCCCGAGGGCGGCGAGATCGGCCGCGCGCAGGCGCTGCAGGCGCGCGCCGCCAAGCGCAGCCCCCATACCGACATGAACCCGGTGCTGCTGAAACCCGAGACAGACACCGGCGCGCAGGTGATCGTACAGGGCAAGCGGCGCGGCACCCAAGCCGCCGGTTCCTTCATGCGCGACAAATCCGGGCTGCTGGAGGCCGCACTCGACAGCTTCCGCCGCCTGGCAGGAGACGCGGACCTTGTGCTCGTCGAAGGCGCAGGCTCCCCGGCTGAAACCAACCTGCGCAAGAACGACATCGCCAATATGGGCTTTGCCTGTGCCGCCAGTGTGCCGGTCATCCTCGCAGGCGACATCCACCGCGGCGGGGTGATCGCACAGATAGTGGGCACCAAGGCCGTGCTGGAGCAGCAGGACCTCGACCGGATCGCAGGCTTTCTGGTGAACCGGTTTCGCGGCGACCTATCGCTGTTTGACGCAGGCCGCGACGATATTGCCGCGCGCACCGGCTGGCCCTCGCTGGGGGTCATTCCCTGGTTCAACGACGCCTGGCGCCTGCCGGCTGAAGACATGATGGACATCGCCTCGGCCACGGGCGGCGCCTGCAAGGTTGTGGTGCCGCAGCTGGAGCGGATGGCCAATTTTGACGACCTGGATCCGCTCTCGGCCGAGCCGGACGTGACCGTGGAGATTGTGCCGCCCGGACGCGCCCTCCCAGGCGACGCCGACCTGGTGCTAATCCCTGGCAGCAAATCCACCATTGGCGACCTAGCCTACCTGCGCAGCCAGGGCTGGGACGTGGACATCCAGGCCCATGTGCGCCGCGGCGGCCATGTGCTGGGGATCTGCGGCGGTTACCAGATGCTGGGCAAGACGATCGACGACCCTGATGGCGTCGACGGCCGCCCCGGCAAGGTGGAGGGCCTTGGCCTGCTGGAGGTGCACACTGTGATGGGCGGCAGCAAGACCGTCACTCTGACCGAAGCGCAGCTGAGGGGCAGCAACACGCCCGTCAGCGGCTACGAGATCCACATGGGCCGCACAAACGGCCCCGACTGCACCCGCGCCTGGCTGAGCGTGGCAGGACGGCCCGAGGGGGCCGCCTCCGCCAACGGCCGGATCCGGGGCTGCTACCTGCACGGGCTGTTCTCGTCCGATGCTTTCCGCGCGGGCTTCCTTCAGGCGCTCGGCCACGAGAGCACACACGGATACGAAGACGGCGTAGAAGAGGTTCTGGACGCTCTGGCAGACCACATGGAGCGCTACATGGACCTTGACCTGATCTGGGATCTGGCCCAGCCCGTCAGCCAATAAAAAAGCGCCCCGCGGGGCGCTTTTTCGATCCTCACCGAGGCCGTGCTCAGCCCAGGTCCTGCGCCGCCAAGGCGCGGTGGATCTCGCGGCGGACCAGCTTGCGCACGTTTCGGGTGATCCGCTCACCCAGCGCGCCTTGCAGCTCTTCGCGGACGATATCTGCCACCAGTTCGCGCAGCGAGGCTTCGTCAATCACAGCCTCTTCCAAAGCCAGCGCATCCAATGCTTCTTCGGTGACCGCATCTTCCGCCAAGGATTCCGCATCCAGCGTTTCTTCGCGCATGTCCTGCGCTTCCGGCACGTCCTCGGCGGCCGCGTCTTCCCAGGTCAGCGGCTCCACATTGGTGCCGGCATATTCGTCGGACGATTTGCCATCCGGCTCCCACTGGTCATCGGTGCCGCCGATGACCGCTTCCAGTGCCGCGATCTTCTCCTTCAGGGAAGAACTGCTCACCGCCTCCTCCGAGACACCGCCAACGGCGCCGAAGAGCGTTGCGTCGGGCTTTGACCAAGGCGCGGCATCCTGGTCTGCGCCGCCCTGTTCGGGCTCTTCTTGCGGGCGGGTTTCGGCCGCACGCACGAATTGCAGCTTGCCAGGCAAATCATGGTGATCCGGTGCCGCGCCTTCCGCAGCGGCAGCAGGTTCCAGCACCGGGGCCGGCGGCACAGGCTCAGCCACGCGCAGGGCCGGCGTGAGCATCAGCGCTTCTGGTTTTACAGGATTGGCTGGCCGCGGCGCAGCCGCGGGCGGAACGGTTCCGCTGCGGGTGTCTTCGCTGACCAAACGGCGGATCGACGACAATACATCCTCGATCCCGTCATGTTTCACAGGTTCTGACATGTTTTTATCACCACTCTCGCCTTCACTAGAGAGCGTAGCGGCAGTACCGGCTTCACACAACCGGTACTGCAAATTGTCATTGTTTGCCGAGCGCTTTCATCACACGGTCAAGATCGGAGCCCTGGGTGCTGACAGCATAAGGGGCCGATTTGACGACATTGTAATAGACGGTAGGGTCATAGATTTCGACCGGCAGCTCCAGATGACCGGCGGTCAGCAGGCCTTGTGCCTGAAGCAGGCCAAAGGCTGCAATCGCCTGGGTGGCGCGGGCTTGTACGCGAGAGGTCTGCGCATCCAGCAGTTCCTGTTCGGATTGCAGCACGTCCAGCGTCGTACGGGCGCCCAGGGTGGCTTCCTCGCGGATCCCGTCAAAGGCCACCTGCGCGGTACGGACACGCTCGTTGGCCGAAACCAGACTGGCACGGGAGGTTTCCAGCGCCACATAGGCCGCCGCCACATCCTGCACGATGGCGCGCTGAACCGTGATCAGATTGCCCTTCTCAGCGTCCACGCTGGCCAGTGCACTGCGCCGGGCCGACGCCAGGGCACCGCCTGCAAACACCGGCTGGGTCAGGGTCAGATTGACGCTGGCGTCCTCGCCATCGGCAAAACGGCTGCCGCCGGTTTCCTGGCGGTAACCGACGCTGCCGCCTGCCCGCAGGTTCGGACCCAGATCCTTGGCTGCTGCTCTTGCGGTGTGTTCAGCCGATTTCACAGCATGCTGCTGGGACAGCAGGCTCGGGTGGTTGCGCACAGCAATGTTTTCAGCGCTCTGCAGCGAGGCCGCGCGCCGCGGCAGGCTCGGCTGGCCTGCAATGTTGCCGGGAGCATTACCGACAACTTCGGCATATTCAGCTTCAGCCGTCAGCAGATCGCCGCGGCTTTGCGTCAGGGCCGCCTGGGCAGCCGCCACGCGGCTTTCAGCCAGCGCCACGTCCGTGCGGGTCACTTCGCCCACTTCGAAACGGTCCTGGGCCGCCTTCAATTCTTCCTGCAAAAGCCGCAGGTTGTTCTGACGCAGGGCCACGGTTTCCTTTTGCAGCAGCACGTTGATATAGACGGAAACCGCGGAGAACAGCACCTGCTGCTCCACGTTCAGCAGCGTCTGCCGGGTCGACAGCACCGCTTCCTGAGCCGACAGCTGACGCAGCTGGGAGGCGCCATTGTCAAAAAGCAGCCAGGTGAATTGCAACCCGGTTGAGAACAGGCTGCCTTCGTTGCGGCCGATGGCCCCGCCGGAGGTATTGCGTGCATAAGTGTAGCTGGCCTGGGTGACCCAGTCGATCACCGGGCGCAGCCGCGCAACCGCCTGCGCGACGTTTTCGTCCGTGATCCGCAGCAGGGCGCGGTTTTGCTCCAGCAGGCCGCTGCTGTTATAAGCACCAACCATTGCGTCAGTCAGATTGTCCGCCATGGACGCCTTCGGCGCCATCGCCATCAGAGCAATGCCGCTGACCGCAGCAATGCTTCTCAGAAAGCCGGTTTTCGCTCGTTTACT
>CAJXHQ010000018.1 GCA_913054485.1 uncultured Paracoccaceae bacterium | reverse complement strand
TTTTCTTGGTCATTATTCAGCCTTCCAGGCGGCTTTGGCCGGGTTGCACCAGGCGGGGAGCCAATCGCCATGGGCCGCCAACAGATCATCCACCATCGCCCTGATCTGGCGCAGGTCCAGTTCAGCGGCAGTGTGCGGGTCCATCATGGCGGCGTGATAGATATGGTCGCGGTTTTCTTCGGTGAGCGCCTTCACCGTCAGCTCCTGCACGTTGATCTGGCTGCGCATCAGCGCGATCAGCTGCGGTGGAATATCGGCCACCACGCTGGGCTGCACGCCGTTGGCATCAACCAGGCAGGGGGTTTCCACCGCAGCGCCCAGCGGCAGCTGCGGGATCTGGCCGGCGTTGGGCAGGTTGCCATAGGCCACGTAGGGCGTGTCGGTGACAATGGCATTCATCAGATCAGCAGCAAATTCATGGCTGCGGGTGACCTCGATCGTGCCCGCGGCTTGCAGCGCTGCGGCCTGTTCTTTCCAGTCGGCGATCTGTTCGACGCAGCGGGTGGGGTATTCATCCAGCGGGATGCCGAAGTCCGCAATCAGATCCCCGCGCCCCTCCTTGATGAACCATGGCACATATTCGGCTAGGTGTTCCGAGCTTTCGGTGCAGAAGTAGCCGAGGTGATCCATCACCTCGTAGCGCACCTTGTTGGGGCAGCGCGGCATCAAGAGCGGCCCTTTTGGCAGCGCGCCGCTGGCGTACCCTGCGCGCAAAGCGGGATAGAGATCTCGCAGCCCGGTCCCGGTCTGCTGCTCCAGCCGCAGGAAGAAGGCGACGTGGTTCACGCCCGCGACCCTGTAGCGGAAGTCGGACTGGGGAATATCCAGATCATGGGCCAGTTCCTCGACCGTGTTCTGGACTGAGTGGCACAGGCCCACATGTTTCAGATCCGGGAAACGTTCCGCCAGCCCCCAGGTGTTGATCGCCATCGGGTTCACATATTGCAGCAGCGTCGCGTCAGGGCAGAGCTGCGCCATGTCACCGGCGATATCCCAGAGCACCGGCACCGTACGCAGGCCGCGCATGATGCCGCCGATGCCCAGTGTGTCAGCAATTGTCTGGCGCAGGCCATATTGCTTGGGGATCTCGAAATCCGTGACCGTGCAGGGCTTGTAGCCGCCGACCTGAAAGGCGGTGACCACGAAGTCCGCTCCGTCCAGCGCTGCGCGCCGGTCGGTGTGGGCCGAAACGGTGGCGCCTGCGCGCGTGCTTTCGATCATCTTTGTCACCACCATCTCGCTCTCGGCAAGGCGGGTGGGGTCGATGTCCATCAGGGCAAAGTGGCTACCGGACAGGGCCGGCGTCAGCAGGGCGTCGCCCACGATGTTCTTCATGAAGATCGTGGATCCGGCACCGATGAAAGTAATCTTGGTCATTTAACTGCTCCGAGGGTCAGACCCGCGATGAAGTGTTTCTGCATGAGGAAGAACATCGCCACCGGCGGCAGCGCCGCGACGATGCTGCCGGCACTCATCAGGTGATAAGCGGCGCGGAACTGGGCGTTGAAGGAGGTGATCCCGGCGGTGACAGGCTGGCTTTCGGCGCCTTGGGTCAACACCACGGCCCAGAAGTAGTCGTTCCAGATGAAGGTGAAGATCAGCACCGCCAAAGCGGCCAGTGCCGGCTTCATCAGCGGCAGCACGACATACCAGAAGATCCGCCATTCGCTGACGCCTTCGACGCGCGCGGCCTCAATCAGCTCGAACGGCAGGGCGCGGATGAAGTTGCGCATGAAGAGCGTGCAAAACCCGGTCTGGAAGGCGATGTGGAACAGCACGAGGCCGGTTTTCGTGTTGTACAGCCCCAGCTCAAGCGTCAGGTCGCGCACCGGCACCATCAGGATCTGGAAAGGCACGAAGTTGCCCGCCACAAACATGAAGAAGATCCACAGATTGGCGCGGAACTTGTAGATGCCCAGCGCAAATCCGGTCATCGAGCTGAGCACAACCGCGCCGATCACCGTCGGCACGGTGATCAGGAAGGAGTTCAGCAGGTAGCGCGGCATGTCACTGTTGAAGAAGACCTGCCCGTAGTTGGCAAAGCCTTCAAAGGATGACGGCAGCCCCCAGTAGTTGGCATTGGCAAAATCGCCCTCGGGCTTCACCGAGAACAGCGCCACCGCCAGCAAAGGCCCCAGCCACATCAGCAGGGCAATGGGAAGCAGGGTTTTATAGGCTACCTGCGCGCCGGCACTTTGTCTTTCGATCGGTGTAGGAAACATCTCAGCGTCCCCGCTCTTCGCGGTACATCGACCACAGGAAATAGGTGATGAAGCACATCATGATCAGGAACAGCACCACCGCGATGGCCGCGCCGTAGCCCATGCGGAAGCCATATTCCGACAGCGCCACTTCGAACATGTAATAGGCCAGCACGCGGGACGATCCGAACGGCCCGCCGCCGGTCATGATGGAGATGAGATCAAACGAGCGCAGCGAGCCGATGATCGTCACTACGAAAGCAATAAAGGTCGCCGGGCGCAGCTGCGGCAGGATAATGTACCACAGCATTCGCAGGCCTTTTGCGCCGTCCAGCCGCCCGGCCTCGATCTGCTCGGGGTCCACGGCGTTGAGCCCGGTGAGATAGAGGATCATGCAATAGGCGGTCTGCGGCCAGAGACCCGCAAGGATGATGCCGTAGGTGACCAGGTGTTCGTTCCCCATCACATTGAGCGGCCCCAGTCCGAAGAACCCCAGCATGGCATTCAGCAAGCCAAAGGTCGGATCATAGAACCAGGTGAAGACCAGCCCCACCACGACCTGGCTGATCACGAAAGGAAAGAAAAACAGCGATTTATACAGCCGGATGCCAAATACCGTCTGGTTCAGGAACAGCGCGATGAACAGGCCTGCCGGAATAGCCAGCAGGTACATCAGCAGCCAGATCACGTTATTCTTCAGAGAGGTATAAAAGGCATCCCGGTCGACGAATTCCCAATAGAGGTCCTCGTAATTGCGCAGACCCACATATTCCGCCTGTCCCAGCCCGTCCCACTCGTAGAGCGACAGGTTGAAAGACTGGAAGACGGGGGCAATGACATAGACCGCAAAGAACAGAATGCCGGGGGCCAGGAACAGCCAGGGGGCAATCGCCTGCTGGTTTCTGTGGAACCAGCTCTCTTTTTCTGCGGTCTGGGTCAGAACAGCGTCGGCCATCGCGCGTGCTCCTTCAATTGAGGCAAAACACCCCTCCCCGCCGGAAGACGGGAAGGGGCAGACTCGCTACTTACTTGTAGATGCGGCCGCGGGCGCGCTCGAGCTTGGCCAGAATACGGTCCAGCTCATCCGGCTTCACCATGAACTCCTGGAAGCCTTCCATCGCCACTTTGGCCATTTCGGCCGGTGCGTCGCGGTCAAAGAACTGCGCCACGCCGCCC
Source organism: uncultured Paracoccaceae bacterium (assembly GCA_913054485.1). Lineage (GTDB taxonomy): Bacteria > Pseudomonadota > Alphaproteobacteria > Rhodobacterales > Rhodobacteraceae > FREY01. The sequence continues at coordinate 13,030 of CAJXHQ010000018.1, read as the reverse complement.
GGAGAATTGGACGACAGCATCTCGAAGCCCTGGTTCAGGAACTTGTCGTCATCCACCGAGCTGTTGGCGTTGACCGGCAGCTGGCCGAGGCCGTCGCCTGCGTTGATGATGGTCTGGTTGTCGGCCGAGACCACGTAGCGCAGGAATTCGCGCGCGGCTTCCTTGTTCTTGGCGTTGGCCGGGATGTGGAACGTATCGGTCGGCGCGTCTTCCGCCATCGCCACGCCTTCAGTGATCGCCGGGAACTGATAGAAGTCCAGCTGATCATCCGTCAGCCCTGCATCGCGCAGCGGCGCCACGGCAAAGTTGCCCATCAGATAGGCGGCCGCCTCACCCTTGACCATGAAGGGCAGCGCTTCCTGCCAGCTGTAGGTCTGGTGGTTGTCGATAAAACCGCCCATGTCGATCAGCTCGCGCCAGTTGGCGAAAGTGGCTTTCACCTCGTCGCTTTCCCAGCTCGCCTGGCCGGTCAGCAGCTGCATGTGGAAGTCGAAGCCATTGGTGCGCATGTTCAGGTAGTCGAACCAGCCGCCGGCGGTCCACAGGAACTTGGTGCCGATGGTATAGCAGGCGCGGCCCGAGGCGACGATCTTCTCGCAGTTGGCCTTTTCTTCGGCCCAGTTCGCCGGCTCGGACAGGCCCAGCTCGTCAAAGATGTCTTTGCGGTAATAAACGCCCCACTGGTAATAGGTATAGGGAACCCCCCACTGCTTGCCGTCGATGGTCATCGCGCCTTTGGTGGAGCCCAGGTTGTCGGCAATCGCAGGTTCCGCCCAGAGATCCGAGACATCTTCGAACAGGCCTGCTTCCACATAGGGGCGCATCCGGTTGGCTGCATACCAGGTGGCAACATCCGGCGCATTGGCGGTCAGGAAGTTGCGGATCTGGGTCTTATAAGCCTCGCGGTCGATCACCGTGGTTTCGACGTTCAGATCCGGATGCTGCTCCTGAAAGCGGGCGATCATGCCCTCCATCGTCGCGCGCGGCGCCGGGTTCGATGTGTCCAGGAAAATGCTCAGGTCGCCGGTCAGCTCCGCATAGGCCGGAACCGCCATTGCGGCGCTGACCGCGCAGGCAGCCACCGTACGCTTCAAGAATTCAGACATTGGGTCTCCTCCCCTTTTTTATGCTTGCAAGTTCCAAATAGTGGAACTAGGTTTTACATATTGAAATCTAACATCGGCGCCGGTAGGGTTGTCAACAGATTCTTGGCTCAGGCCGGGAATGGGGAGGAATTGCAGATATGTCCGCAGACGGAACAGTCGGGAAAGCATGTGACGTGCTGGAACAGGTAGCGGCGTTTAAGCGCCCGGCCAGATTCAATGAGATTCTGGAAGCCTCCCCCTTTCCCAAGGCCACGCTTTACCGGCTGATGCAGACACTCACCAATCAGGGCATGCTGGCCTATGATCCGGAGGCGCAGACCTATTCCATGGGGCTGCGGCTGGTGCGGATGGCCCATGCGGCCTGGGGGCAGTCCTCGCTGGCGCCCATTGCTGCGCCGATCCTGGATAAGCTGGCAGCGGAAGTCGGGGAGACGATCCACCTCGCCCAGATGGAAAACGGCCAGGTGCTGTTTGTCGACAAGCGCCGCGCCTCGGTGCTGTTTGAAACCCTGGCGCAGACCGGCCGTGTTGCGCCCGCCCATTCCACCGGTGTCGGCAAGGCGATCCTCGCCTTCATGACCCCCGACCGGCTGGAACGCGCCCTGCGCCAGCAGGCTTTTGTGAAATACACGCCCAACACCCACGACAACGCCGACAGCCTGATGGCAGAGCTGGCGCAGATCCACGAAGACGGCGTCGCCTTTGACCGCGAAGAGCACGAGCAGGGCATCATCTCCATTGCCGCGCCCATTCTGCTGGGCAGCGGCAAGGTGGTGGGCGCGGTCTCAATCGCGTCCACAACCAACCGCAATTCACCCGACACCCTGCAGGCGTTCAAACCCGCCCTGCTGGATGCAACCGCCCGTATCGGGGAGCAGGCCACACCCTGGCAGTTCCCCACCTGAGTACCATGTAAGGAGCCCCTTCGATGTCCGGAGTAACACTGAACAAGGCCGTGAAATTCTACGGCGATCTGCAGGCCATCCACGGCGTGGACCTGCAGATCGACGATGGCGAGTTCTGCGTCTTTGTCGGCCCTTCAGGCTGCGGCAAGTCCACTCTGCTGCGGATGATCGCAGGACTTGAGGAGACCAGCGGCGGGCAGATCAATATCGGCGCGCGTGACGTGACCCATGCGGATCCGGCCAAACGCGGCGTGGCGATGGTGTTCCAGACCTATGCGCTCTACCCCCATATGACCGTGGGCGAAAACATGGGCTTCGGCCTCAAGATGAATGGCACCCCCAAGGCCGAGATCGACGCCAAGGTGTCTGAGGCCTCGCGCATTCTGCAGTTGGACGACTACCTGAAGCGCAAGCCGAAGGCCCTGTCCGGCGGCCAGCGCCAGCGGGTTGCCATCGGCCGCGCCATCGTGCGCGGGCCGGAAGTCTTCCTGTTCGACGAGCCGCTGTCCAATCTGGACGCCGAGCTGCGCGTCGACATGCGTGTGGAGATTGCGCGCCTACACAAGGAAATCGGCGCCACGATGATCTACGTCACCCACGATCAGGTCGAGGCGATGACGCTGGCCGACAAGATCGTGGTGCTGCGTGCAGGCCGGATCGAGCAGGTCGGCAGCCCGATGGAGCTCTATAAGAATCCGGACAACAGGTTCGTAGCGGGCTTCATCGGCTCTCCGGCGATGAATTTCATCGAAGGCCGCGTGCATGCGGGCAAGGTGGTGGTCCCGGCCCTCGGCAACCGCGAGATCAGCACGGACGTCACGCTGCCCGGCGAAGGTGCTGCCGTATTGGTCGGCCTGCGTCCGCAACACCTGCGGGTGGCGGAGGCTGACAGCGGCATCATCCTCGACATCCGCGAGCGCCTGGGCGGTGTTGCCTATGACTACCTGCGGACGTCCAGCGGCGAAAAGATCATTGTGGAGACCCGCGGTGACGAAGAAATGCCCGAAGGCAGCGCCGTATCGCTGGATTTCGATGACAGCGACGCGCTGTTCTTCGACGGCGAGACCGAGCAGCGCCTGCGCTGATTACCTCCTGTCGCGCAAGCGGCAGGCACGCGTCCGTCCGCCCCACGGCGGGCGCGTACCGCGCCCACCCGGGCAGACGCTCAGCATATATGATCGATGGCAAAAATGCGGGGACCGTCTGGGAGGCCGGCCCCCGCAAAGACCGGACGGGCTCAGCCGAGCCGGTCCAGAACCTTATTAGCAATCATCGCACTGACGCGGGTGTTGCTGTCCTCGGTCACCCCGGCGATATGCGGCGTGAGGATCAGGTTTTTCAGCCCCTTGAAGACCTGCGCGGCCTCCTTGGTCAGCGGCTCGACCTCGAAAACATCCAGCGCCGCGCCGCCAATCACACCCTCGCGCAGGGCCGCGGCCAGGGCTGCGTCCTCCACCACGCCGCCGCGGGCCGCGTTAATCAGAACCGCGTCCTGCTTCATGGTCTTCAGCGTCCCGGCATTGATCATATGCCGCGTCTCCGCCACCAGCGGCACGTGCAGGCTGACCGCATCCGCCGAGGCCAGCACCCCCGCCTGATCCATCCTCTCCACGCCGTCCCAGGCCGGGCTGTCCTCAGGCACGAAGGGGTCCGAGGCACAGACCTTCATGCCTATGGCGCGGGCCAGCCGCGCGGTTTCCTGCGCGATGCCGCCAAAGCCGATGAGGCCCAGTTTGCGCCCGGCCGCCTCGCGCCCCGAACAGGCCGCGCGGGGCCAATCGCCCGCCATCATCGCGTGTTTGGCCTGATAGGCATTGCGCAGCAGCACAAGCGCGTTGGTGACTACATATTCGGCGACAGAAAGCGTGTTTGCCCCCACCGCAGGGATCACCTCGACCCCCTGTGCCTTGCAGGCCTCAAGGTCGATATTGTCGAGCCCGACGCCCAGCCGCCCGACCACTTTCAGATCGGGGGCGGCGGCCAGAAGATCCGCCGTGACCTGCGTGCGGTTGCGCACGATCAGCGCCTGAATACCATCCATCAGGCCGGGGATATCCCCCTGCCTGTCGGCAAGCGACGGATCATAAGTTGCGGGATGCGCAGCCTTCAGCTGCGCAACCGCCTCTTCATCCATGAATTCCGTGATCAGGATCATCAATCCAGACCGGCGAGGCAGGTGTATTTGGAGACCAGGTAGTCATCCAAGCCCTGCGTGCCGCCCTCCTTGCCCATGCCGCTTTCCTTCACCCCGCCGAAGGGGGCTTCGACGGTGGTGATCAGCCCGGCATTGATGCCGATCAGACCGTATTCCAGCTGCTCGTTCAGGCGGAAGATGCGGCCCAGATCGCGGGTGTAGGCATAAGCCGCCAGCCCGAATTCCGTGTCATTGGCCGCCGCCATGGCCCCTTCCTCGGTGTCGAATTTGAAAACGGCGGACAGCGGGCCGAAGATTTCATCCTTGGCGAACTGCATATCCTGCGTCGCGCCGGTGATAACGGTGGGCTGGTAGTAGGTGCCGCCCAGCGCGTGGCGCGCGCCGCCGGTGGCAATGCTGCCGCCCTTGGCAGTGGCGTCGGCGACCAGTTCTTCCACCTTGGCCACAGCGCCAGCGTCAATCATCGGGCCCTGCATCACGCCGTCTTCGGTGCCGTCTCCGACCTTCATAGCCTTCGTGGCAGCAGTCAGTTTGGCGACGAATTCATCGTGCACGCCCGCCTGCACGTAGAAGCGGTTGGTGCAGACACAGGTTTGGCCCATGTTGCGGTACTTGGCGATCATCGCGCCTTCGATCGCAGCATCGATGTCTGCGTCATCAAAGACAATGAACGGCGCGTTGCCGCCCAGCTCCATCGAGACTTTCTTCACCGTGTCCGCGGACTGGCGGATCAGCGTTTTGCCCACTTCGGTGGAGCCGGTGAAGGTCACCTTGCGCACGTCCGGGCTGTCCATGATCGCGCCGCCAATAGCGCGGGCCGAGCCGGTGACGATGTTTAGGACGCCTGCCGGGAAGCCGACATCCTCACACAGCTTGCCCCAGGCCAGCGCCGAATAGGGCGTGACGGTTGCGGGTTTCGCGACCACGGTGCAGCCTGCGGCCAGCGCCGGGCCCAATTTGCGGGCCAGCATGGAAGACGGGAAGTTCCACGGCGTGATCGCGCCGACAACGCCCACGGGATGGTGTGTCACCAGCAGGCGGCGGCCTGCCTGCGGCGCGGGCACGATCTCACCCTTTTTGCGGCGGATCTCTTCGGCAAACCATCGGATGTAGGCAGCCCCGATGGCGATCTCGCCGCGCGCCTCAAAGAGCGGTTTGCCCTGTTCGGCCGTTAGAAGCTGCGCCAGGGCTTCCTGGTTGTCCATCAGCGCATCATGCAGTTTCTGCAGCAGCCCGACGCGCATCATCAGGTCCGAACGCGACCAGGCGGGAAAAGCCGCCTTAGCAGCCGCAATCGCCGCCTCGGTCTCGCCCGCGCCGCAGTTGGGGACGGTGCCCAGAACCGCGCCGGTGGCCGGGTTGGTGACGTCGATGGTGCCGCCCTCTGCCGCGCCGGTCCATTCGCCGCCGATCAGGTTGGCTTCCAGAAGGTATCCGTTGAAGCTGGTCATTGCTCAGTCCTTTGAAATCTTGAATTGGCTATGCTGTCTGTAGGTCTCCCCCGGCCGGAGTACGGCCTGCGGGAAGTCCGGGTTATGGGCTGCGTCGGGCCAGATCTGCGGCTCAATCGCAATGCCTGCGTGTGCGCCCATTTTATGACCGTCCAATCCGGGCACCGGTATATCCAGTTTGCCGCCATCATAGACCTGCAAGCCCGGTTCGGTGGTCCGCACCTCAAGCCGGACGCCGGAGGCCGGGCTGTGCAGATGCGCCACCGGGCGGATGGCCCCGCGCTGGCGCGAGAGGCAGAGGTTGTGGTCAAACAGCGCCCCGGCCTGCGCAACCGGCGCAGGCTTTTGGAAGTCGAAGCCGGTGTCTGCAACCTGTGCCACCTCACCGGTCGGGATCAGCTCATCGTCAACCGGCAGGTAGTGTTCTGCCGCCACCTGCAACAGGTGGTCCGCGGCTGATCCGCTGGCATCAAGGCTCCAGTAGCTGTGATGCGCCAAGTTGCAGAGCGTCGGCTCATCTGTCGTGGCCTCCATCTGCACATCAAACACGCCGCCGGGCAGCAGCGCATAGGTCACCTTCGCCTCCAGCCGGCCGGGATAGCCCATATGGCCATCCTCCAGCGTGATGGAGAAAGCCGCCCAGTCCATCGCATGGTCTTCCAGCGTCCAGAGCTGCTTGCCCATGCTGACTGCCCCGCCGTGCAGGCTGTGTTTGCCGAGGAAGTTCCGGTCCAGCTGATAGGTCTGCCCGTCCAGCTCCAGATGCCCGTCGCGGATCCGGTTGGCACAGCGCCCGGCGGTGGCGCCGAAGTAGCGCGAATGTTCCAGATATGGAGCAAACTCCGGGAAGCCCAGCACCAGCGGCGCATCATACCCCTCCAGCCTCAGGTCCTGCAGCACGGTGCCGTAAGTCAGCACATGCGCCGTCAGCCCGCCGCCGATCAGGCGGAGGCGCTGGACGGGCGTGCCGTCCGGCATTTGACCGAAATCCTCGATCACAGGCTAACCTCCACCGCTTGGCCCGAGCGCGCGCTTTGCTCTGCCGCCTCACCGACGATGACCGACCACAGCCCGTCTTTCAGCGAGACCTCGGGCATGCCTTTGCCCGACGTAACCAGATCGCGGAACCGCATGTGCTGATAGTAGGTAGAGCCGTGGTGATCGCCCGCAGACAGGATCGTCTCGTCCACCTCAACCTCCTCACGGATCACCTGTTTGGAGGCGCGGTGTGAGATTTCAATCTCCGACGCGCGCTCTTGGCCGTCAGTGCTGAACCGGGCCGGCCCCGGTACCTTGGCATCCACACGGGCCGCCTCACCGGTGACCGAGATCACCTCTTGCCAGTAGGAGCCTTCGGCGAACATGCACAGATCCAGCATGCCGCGCGCGCCATTGGCGAAATCCACAGTGACAAAGGCGTTGTCCAGAATGTCCGGCTTGGCCCCGCCATAGCTTTCGTCCAGATGGTTCACATCCACGCCCGCGGACGCATAGACCCGTACCGGATCGCTGTGCAGGACAAGGCGCATCAGGTCCCAGAAATGGCAGCATTTTTCCGTCAGCGTGCCGCCGGTGCGGGCGTTGAACCGGTTCCAGTCGCCGACTTTCCCGAGGAAGGGAAACCTATGCTCGCGGATCGCCATCATGCGCGGCGTGCCAACGGTGCCCGCGGCCAGTTCCGCCAGCAGCCGCTGCACGGGCGGCATATAGCGGTATTCCATTGCCACCCAGACTGGGGCGGCGCGGCCCTCGGCCTTGGCCAGCACCTCGCGGCAGTGATCGGAGGTGGTGCAGAGCGGCTTTTCACACAGGATCGGCAGGTTGGTGTCCAGCACATCCATCAGGATGCCGTGATGCGTGTCATTCGGCGCGCCGATCAGCAGCGCGTCGCAAACACCGGCAGACAGCATCTCCTTGTAGTCGGCAAAAGCCGCCGCCCCGCCTGCGGTCACTGCGGACTGGTTGCGCATGCCCTCGTCCGGGTCGGCAACGGCGGTGACCTCGCACCCCTCCAACAGATTGAGGTTGCGGATGTGTTCCTGACCCATCATGCCCGATCCGATCAGGCCGTAGCGCAGTGTCATGGTCGTCAAAGCTCCAATAGAGGAAGGCCCATGGCCCCGGCGGTGCCGCGCAGGGCGTCACGGTGGTCGCCGTAGGCCAACGCCATATGGTGTTCGAGGCCGCAAGCGATGATATCCGCCAGCACCTCATCCGCGCCCCGGTCAAAGCGCAAAACGCCGGAGGTTCCGGTGAAGGCCATGGGGCGTTCCAGCATTTCCGCCTTGGCCAGCACCATGTGCGGTGCGCCATTCGCCTGGCTGATCCGCATCAGGGTGACGGGGCCGGGTTTCAGCGGGAATTGGAACAGCAGCGGCTGTTTGCGATTGGTATGGACAGTCGCCTCAGCAGCCACCTTAGGGTCGCGCATCGACAGCGGCGCCTGGCCGCAATGCCAGACCACGCCGGTATTGTCGCCCGCATCCATATCCACCAGATCAGTCAGGAAGACCGGCGCCTCAGCCGCCTCCATCAGCACCAGCTGGGTCAGCGCGCCGTAGACGTCCGCCTCGCAGGCGCAGGGCACCTTGGCCTCGCCCAGCATGCCAGCCGGGCCGCAGACGGCACCGCCGTATTCCGTAAAGGTTTCCGGCCAGCAGCGGATGGCAAAGGCGTCATAACCCCCTGCCCCGCGCAGGTCATCCAAGCCCGCCTTCAGCCGCAGGGAGCGGTCCAGTTGCGGCTGGTCCACATCCTCCAGCCCAGTCAGAGCGGCATCCGCTTCGACCCGCAGGGCCTGCGCCGTGGCATCGGGCACCTTTCGGGCCGCATCGAACAGATCATCCAGCTGCAGCGCGTCCACCTTGACACCCGCCAGCGCATCAACGGCCTCGGCATCATAGGCGCAGGTGTCGAACCCCTCCGGATGGTCGCCGATGCGCGCGATACGCCTGCCGCTGACATTGGCCGCAATGCGCCGGCCCGCTTCCGTCGCTTCCGGCGCGCCCCCCGGGGCGGTCTGCCCGGCCATACGGATGCCGGACAACAGCCCCGTCAGGTCATCCGCCACATCCAACGCGGGATCGGCATAAAGCCAGCCAAAATCACGCCCGTTGCGGCGCAGGGCATGGCTGGCCAGGTTCAGCCCGCAAAACGCGTTAATCCTGAGCCGCCCGCCGGTGCGCGGCTCGGGCACCGCCCAGATGGACAGCGGCACGTCAAAGGCACCCGCCGCCGCCACCGTCATGGAAGCATCGGTGAAGGTCACCTGCAACAGCAGCACCTGATCGACGCCAGCACCCTGCAGCTGCGTAATTCCCGCCTTGGTGGCGTCCGCATCAAACAGCAGCCCGCGCGGGCCGCAGATTTGATGCCCGGTGGCATCCAAGGCGGCCAGCATCGCGGCCAGCTTATCCTCGGCATAGCCCACATCAAAGGTGGGCCGGCCGAGGGGGAGAATTCCCAGTTTCATTTCGTCAGGCTCCAAAATCCGCGTAAGAATGGCGGAAGCTCGCATCGCCCGGCGTGAACATCGCGCCGCCCGCACCATAGCAGGCATGCCTGGTCCAGTCCGAGGCCTTGGCATCGGCCAGATCCGAGATGTCGCGCATATAGTCCGCAGCACCGCCCTCCAGCCCGGCGCGGATCGCGTCCCAATCTGGATAGGCGTTAAAGGCATCGAGCCAGATCGCTCGGCCCGCAAGGAAGCCCGAGGCACCGGCGGCAAAAGCGTGTTCCAGCACTTTGCGGAACTCCGGCTTGCCGGCACCTGCGCTCAGCATCACCCAAGGGCGACCGGCGAGGCGGCCCATCTCGTCGAACACGGCCTGGACTTCGGCAGATCCATCCGCATCCGCCGCGTTGACCGGGCTTTCCAGCTTGAAGACATCGACGCCATAGTCCGGCTTGGCAAACTCTTCGACCGAGGCAAGCACGTCGTCGGCCTTTTTACCCTTCATCTCAACATATTCCTTGGTCTGATGGGCATCCGCAGCCAGCGGGTAGACCAGCAATTCGAACAGGAAGGGAATGTCATAGCGGGCGCATTCTTCGCCAATACGTTTGACGTAATCCTGCTGCGCTTTGTTCACCGCATCGCCTGCATCGGGGCGGTACCAGGCCAGCACTTTAACCGCGTCGCCGCCCATGCGCTTGATCTTGGCGACGGTCCAGTCGTCAATGTCAGCAGACAGGCGGCCCTCAGCAGTTTCTTCAAACAGGCTGTCTTCCAATGTGACAATCAGGCCCTTCTGCGGCGACAGCACGTCCAGGCTGTGCGGGATGGCGTAATGCGGGTCCAAGAGCATCGCGGTGCTTTGCTCTTGCAGGCATTCCACCAGCATGCCCTTGAAGCGGGCGACCTGCTCCCATGGGGCCTGATCGGTGCCCAGATGGGCCGCGATCGGCCCTTTGATGGGCGGGCGCTGATCCACCGCTGTCATCTTGAACACGCCATTTGCGTCCGCCATGCGGCGCAGGCCCCACAGTTTACCAGGGGTGAGATTCATACGTCCTGCTCCTTGAGGAAAGTTTCTGTGTCGTGCCGGGAGGGCGCACCGTCGCGGCCTCCGGATCTCATGCATTTGAGTGCGGCTGCGGCACTGGCAAAGCGGATCGCCGAGGCTTCGTCTTGCCCTTCGGCCAGCGCCAGCGCGAAGGCGCCGTGCCAGATGTCGCCTGCCCCCAACGTATCGACGGGAGTAACGGCAAAGGCCGGAATGTGCTCTATGCTGTCAAAACCGGTGAACCAGACGCCGTTTTCGCCATCGGTCACGCAGGCCCAGCAGCCGTGCTCAGCCGAGATTTTTTGCAGTGCCTCCTCCGGGGCAAGGCCCGGCACGAGGTCGCGCAGGCCTTGCATGGAAAAGGCCGCGTGACTGGCAAGCGAGACAAGGCCCGGATCCACCGGAGCCTCGCCGTCCAGCACGCCGGGAATGCCGCAGGTGCGGGCCAGTGCCAGCGCATCCACCGCGGCTGCCACGCGGCGGGTGTCGGTCAGCACCGCGCCAAGGCCTTCGAGGCCCGCGAACCAGCCGGTCTCCAGCTTAAGCCCCGCACCGCGAAAATTCACGATCTGCCGCTCGCCGCGCTGATCGATATAGACGGAAGAATAAGAGCTGCGCGCATTCGGCGTTCGGGTGACATTGGCACAGTCGACGCCTTCTGCAGCGACACCCGCCACCACCATATCCCCAATGGCATCATCACCCAGCCGCGCGCCGAGGATGGCCTCCCCGCCCAGCCGGGACACCGCGACGGCGGCATTGGCGGCACAGCCGCCGCCGACAATGCTTGCGCTTTCGGTGCCGTATTTCTCGGCCCGGTCAGGGAGTTCCGGCAGATGGAAAACAAAGTCGACAACCGCCGCGCCAACACAGAGAACCTTGGTCATTCGGGAACCTCCAGTCCGCTGGGCACGCTGTCCGGCCTGCCGAGACGGCCTTTGAGACTGTCTGTTCCGGTGAGGGCATGCAGGAAGGCCACGACCTGCGCGACCTCGGCATCGCTCAATGACACAGGCGCGACATCCAATTGCGAAGCAAGCCGCGCGCGTTCACGGCTATCCTGCATTGGCAGGAAGTCAGCCGAGGCAAGCCAGGGCACCTCGGGCAGCGCGGCCATCTGCGGCTGCCAGTCCTGAAAACCCGCTCGGGCGTCCAGATGGTGGCGGACGATGCCCTCCAAAGTGGCATAGGCCCCGTTGTGGCCATAGGGCGCGGTCAGCGCCACGTTGCGCAAGCTCGGCGTGCGGAAGCGGTAAGCATCCTCCAAGCGGTCCGAGGCCCCCATGCGGCCCACGTCGCGCACGATGGGGTCCCACTGGCGGGTCTTGCCGGGGCCGAAATGCGGCAGCATCAGCGCGTGGAACTTGTGGTCTGTCAGCAAGGGGCCAGCGTGACAGGCCGCACAGCCGGCCTCGCCATAGAAGAGAGCCAACCCAGCTTTTTGGTCCGGAGTCAGGACGGACGGGTCGCCTGCAAGATAGGCATCGAACGGGCTGTCGAAGCTTTGGAATTCTGTGCCTTCAAAGGCGGCGAGCGCGTTGGCCACATGGGTGATTGTGATGTCCAGAGGGCGTGTTACATCGTCAAAGGCCGCCACAAACATCTCTGCATATTCCGGGATGATCCGCACCCGTTTGGCGATAATCGGCCAGACCGCATCAATGCGATCATAGGCGGCTCCGGCCACCTGGTTCTCCTTCGGGTCGCCCGCCATTTCGAACTGCGAGGTCATCGGGAAAAGCGCCTGCGCGGCAAGGATCGAGTTCAGACCCTCCGGCAGCCACTCCTGCGCCGGGCTGTCAAAACCGTTGTCATAGATATCCGAAACCGACAGCCGCCCGTCGTGGAACATAACCTCCACCTCGCGCGCGCCGAGGTTCCACAGCGCCGGCGCATTGCGCGGGATGCGCTTGATGATACGTTCTGCCCCAGCGCCTGGCCGACGGTCGGGTCCAAGCCCGGTGCCGCCCTCGCCGATGCCCAGCGACAGCGCGTCGCTGGTGCCATGGTCCGGATGGTGGCAGGTGGCGCAGGCGATGTTGCGGTTGCCGGAGAGGATCGGATCGAAAAACAGCAGCTGGCCAATCCGGGCCTGGTCGGCGTCGAAGGTGACGAAATCAGAGGGTTGCAAGGGCCGCGGAAGCGGGCTCCCATACGCGGGCGCGCAGGCGAGAACGCCCAATACCGCGCCAAGAAAACTGTTACGGACGGAGAGGTTATGAAGAATTTTGCCAAGGCACATCTTGTTGGAGCCCTGATGCTGGCCGCCGCCCCCGCGCTGGGGGAGATCGAGACCGGCCGCGACCTGATGGACGCCAAGGATTACGCCGCCGCGATGCAGGAGCTGCTGCCCGCGGCGCGCAGCGGCAACGCCGAAGCGGAAGAGCTGATCGGAGTAATGTATGCGCTGGGGCTGGGGGTCGAACAGGACGACATCCGCGCCTTTGAATGGTACCTGCGCGCCTCTCTGAAGGGGCATGCCGGCGCGCAATCGGGCATCGGATGGTACTATGAGGTCGGCCGCGGCATGCCCGCGCCGGACCTGATCAGGGCCTACATGTGGTACACGCTCTCCGCGATCGGAGGAGACCCGGATGCGGCCATATCCCTTGAGGACGTGGTGAAGAAGATGACGCGCGAACAAATCGACAAAGCCCATGTGCTGGTGGACGACTACCGGGTGTGGCTCTACCCGTTCCGGTAAGATGACTCCGGGGGCCATGCCCCCGGAGCCTATGTGGTGTGGGGATCAGTTCAGATCCTGGCTCATTCCTGCATCAATATCGGCCTCTGCCGCGGCGACGGCTTCGGTCAGCGCGGTGAAGATCTCATCGCCGCCATCGATATTGGACTTGAACCGACTGACAGCCATCAATATTTTCGTTCAACCACTGAGCTAATTCAGTAA
>CAJXHQ010000017.1 GCA_913054485.1 uncultured Paracoccaceae bacterium | reverse complement strand
GGCCGGAGGGGCGACTGATTTCCAGGCCCGGATCGTGACCATGACGGCCGGAAACGAGGACGCGCTGGGGATGCCTGTCGCCATCCTCAACAAGCCGGGGGCCGGCGGGCGCGTCGGCTGGAACTGGCTTGCCACCCAGGCCGAGGCCGACGGCTATACGCTGGGCGCGTATAATGTGCCGCATTTCATTGCCCAGTCGATCAAAGGCGGCGTGCAGTATTCGGTCGACAGTTTTGAACCCATCGCCAACTGGGGCGCGGATCCGGCGGTCTTTGTCGTGGCGGCGGACAGCACGTTCAACTCCATGGCTGACGTGGTGGCCTATGCCTCCGAAAACCCCGGCAAGCTGACTTTCTCGGGCGCAGGTCTCTTTGTGGGCCACCACATTGCCGCGCTGCAGATCGAAAAGGCGGCAGGCGTGAAGATGGCCTATATCCCGACCAAGGGCGGCGGTGCGGCGGCGATGAAAGCTGTGATCGCGGGCGAAGTTCTGGGCGGGGTCAACAACCTGTCGGATGCCTACCGGGCGCGGGAAGCGGGCAATGTGAAGATCCTTGGTGTGGCCGACATTGAGCGCTCTGACTTCCTGCCCGATGTGCCGACGATGATGGAACAGGGGCTGGAGGTCGACAATGCCTCGGTCAATTTCCGCGGCGTGATGGTCCCAAAAGGTACTCCGCAGGAGGTGATCGACAAGCTGGCCGCCACCGTGCCCGAAATGTTCAAGAACAGCCGTGTGGCCTCGAAGATGAAAGCCGGTGGATCACCGATGCATGTGATGACCCGCGAAGAGGTGCAGGCCATGTGGATCAAACGGCAGGAAACCCTGCAGGGGCTGCTGGCCGGCCTCTGATCCCCGTCACTCCCAAGGGGCGGGAGACAACCGCCCGCCCCGTTTTTTTCAGGACATGATGTAATGACACTTGATGCTGACCAGGCTGCGGTCGACCAGATCGTGGCGCGTGCCCGCACGGCACAGGCCGCCTTCGAGGCAGGCGCCACACAAGCCCGCTATGATCGCGCCGCACTGGCGGCCGGCTGGGCGATCATGGAGCCCGCCCGCAACCGCGCGCTGGCCGCACTGGCGGTGGAGACCACCGGGCTGGGCAATGTCGCCGACAAGATCACCAAGAACCACCGCAAGACGCTGGGCTTGCTGCGGGACATTCAGGACGCCAAAACCTGCGGCGTGATCAATGAGGATGCCGAAACCGGCCTCACCGAGATTGCCCGCCCGGCCGGCGTGATCGGGGCCGTGGTGCCCTCGACCAACCCGGCGGCGACGCCTGCAAATAATATCATCAACGCGCTGAAAGGCGGCAATGCCATCGTGGTGGCCCCTTCGCCCAAGGGCGTGGCCGCCTGCGAGATGCTGCTGGGCTATATCCACGCCGAACTGGACAAGCTGGGGCTCAGCCGCGACCTGGTCCAGATGATCCCCGCCCCCGGCTCCAAGGCCAAGACGCAGCGCCTGATGGAGGCGGTGGACCGGGTGATCTGCACCGGCAGCCAGAATAATGTGGCCCGGGCCCAGACCTGCGGCACTCCGGCGGTGGCCGTCGGCGCCGGCAATGTCACCGTGATCGTGGATGAAACTGCGGATCTGGCGGATGCCGCGGCCAAGATCACCGCATCAAAATGTTTCGACAATGCCACCTCCTGCTCTTCGGAAAATGCCGTCGTGGTGGTGGATGCCGTCTATGATGATTTTGTGGCCGCCATGGCGGCAGAAGGCGGCGCGCTGGTGGCAGCAGGGGCTGCGCCCGGCATCATTGCCAAGCTCTGGCCGGAAGGGCATCTGAACCGCGCGGTCATTGCTCAGGACGCGGATAAGATGCTGGCAGCGTTGGGGCTGGCCGGCACAGTGCCGGAAGACACCAGATTCATCGCTGTGGAAACCGACGGCATCGGGCCGGAGCATCCGCTGTCCGGAGAGAAACTCAGCCGCGTCCTGGCGCTGTACCGGTCCAGCGATTTTGCGGCGGCCAAGGCAACCGCTGCCCGCATTCTGGCCCATCAGGGCGCCGGCCATTCAGTGGGCATCCACACCGGCAAGGACGCCCGCGCGGTGGAACTGGGATGCGAGTTGTCCAGCTGCCGGGTGATCGTCAATCAGGCGCATACTTTTGCCACCGGCGGTGCCTTCACCAACGGGATGCCGTTTTCCCTGTCGATGGGATGCGGCAGCTGGGGCGGCAATTCGATCGACACAAATCTCAACTGGCGGCACTTCATCCAGACTGTGAAAGTGGTGCGCGAGATCCCAGCACGGGAACCCGCGGTAGAGGATATCTTTGCTGCCTACTGGGCCGAGGCCGGCAAATGAGGCTGCATGAGAAAAGCCCGCCGGAAGGCACTCTGCGCGACTGGACAGACGCCCGCGCCGCACAGGGCGGCACCGGATTTGTCTTCCCGGAGGGAGAGCCGGACCTCGGCTGGCAAGAGCTGCGCCAGACCGCCGAGCGCATTGCGCGGCTGCTCTCTGGAAAGGGTATCGCCCCAGGCGAGAGCGTCGCGGTCATGATGCCCAACGGGCGCGCGGCGCTGGAATGCCTGTTCGGCATGCTCTACGGCGGGTTCCGGGCCACGGTGATCAACCTGGCCGCAGGCCCCGATGCCATCGCCTATGCATTGGAGCACAGCGAAGCGCGCTTTGCCTTTGTGGGCGAAGGGCAGCAGGGGCTGTTTGACAAGGCTGCTGCCGGGCGGATGATCACCCGGCTGGACCCGGCAGAACCGCCCGCGCAGGGGGCTCCGCTGCATTCAATAGCACCGGACAGCCACGCGCTGCTGATGTATACTTCCGGAACAACCGGCCGCCCGAAAGGGGTGGTGCACACGCAGTCCAGCTTGCTCGCCGGCGGCTGGACAACGGCAGTGGCCCACAAGCTGACACCGGAAGACCGCGGGCTCTGCGTGCTGCCGATCTGCCATATCAACGGGCTCTGCGTTACGGTGATGGGCACCCTGGTGTCCGGCGGATCGCTGGCCATGGTGCCCAAGTTCTCCGCTGGCCGTTTTTGGGCCCAGGCAGGCGAAGCAGGCGCCACGTGGTTCTCAGTTGTGCCGACAATCATTTCGCATCTGCTGCATTCCGACGCCGCCCCCGATGCAAAGACCTGCTCCAGGCTGCGGTTTGGCCGCTCAGCGTCTTCGGCACTGGCGCCGGACGTTCAGCGCGCCTTCGAGGACCGCTTCGGCCTGCCGGTCATCGAGACTATGGGCCTCACCGAGACGGCAGCCCAGATCCTGTCCAATCCGCTGCCGCCTGCTGTCCGGAAAATCGGCTCGCCCGGCATAGCTTTTGGCAATGAGGCCGCAATCCTGGCCCCGGATCTGACCCTGGCGCCGCAGGGTCAGGAAGGTGAGCTGGCGGTCAGGGGGCCAAATGTCATGGTGCAATACCTGAAAAACCCGGAAGCCACGGCAGGCACTTTCACGCCCGGCGGCTGGCTGCGGACCGGTGATCTGGCCCGGCAGGACGAGGACGGGTACATATTTGTCACCGGCCGCCTGAAGGAGCTGATAATCAAGGGCGGGGAAAACATTGCCCCGCGCGAAATCGACGAGGCTCTCTATTCCCACCCGGATGTTGTCGAGGCAGCAGCCTTTGCCCGCCCCTGTCCAAACTACGGTGAGCGGGTGGAGGCCGCAGTGGCGCTCAGAGCAGGATCGACGGTTGCCGAAGAGGAGCTTATCGAAATCTGCCGCGAACGGATCGGGGCATTCAAGTCACCTGACCGGGTCCATTTTCTGGCCGAGCTTCCGAAAGGCCCGTCCGGTAAAATCCAGCGTTTGAAACTGCAAAACGCCAATCTCGGCGGCAATTGACCGCATCCGATGCTTTGGGATCAAGGGCGGCGCGGCCGCCGCTTGCCCGAACTTCTTGCCAGACCCGCTTGCCGCCCGCAGGCCGCTACCGCGGTCCGGTGTCCAGCTCCAGCCGCATGAAAACGCTCATCGGGTCTGCGGCATACCCGAATACCGGACCGCAGTAGCGGTAGCCCAGCGCCTCGTAGAGCCGGCGCGCGGCATCATATCCCGGGCACAGCTGCGACCCGGTTTCCAGCACCAGGGCAGATACGCCGCTGGTGCGCGCCTCGGCCTCCAGCCGGGTCATCATGATGCGGGCCAGCCCGCGGCCGCGGGCCTTGTCCGACACATGCACAGATTTCACTTCGGCTGTGCCATCCGGCAGCTCCTTCAGGGCCCCGCAGGCCAGCGGCACCCCGGCCTGCCTCAGCACCCAGAAACGCAGCCCGGGGCCTTTCAGTCCGGCCGCATCCAGCGTGTGGTTGCTTTCAGACGGCGAGGCCGCCATGCCATGGGCAAAATGCGCTTCAAGAAGCAGTGCGAGATCCGGTGTCTCGGGGTCTTCACACTGAATTCTGACAGGATCACTCATTCTGGAACCTCAATGCCGGGTTTTGGCTTTTGGCACGGTAAACATATCCTCCGGTCCCAGTTCACGGCTGGTGAAATCTTCCGGGATACACTCCGGGCCGGCCAGAAACACCGAAGAGCCGAAATGCCGGTGCAGCCGCGACAGGCGGCGCAGGCGGCCGCCAGTCAGCTCGGCATAGAAATCGCGGTATTTTGGGGCCGCCTTCAGCGCGTCGATACGGGTGCGGTGGCGGGCAATGGAGTATTCATGGGCCGCGGCGATCTCCGGATCGCGCATCAGCCCGTCGAACTCGCGCTGCAGCGCCGGCAGCATCCGCTGGATCGAGCGGTCCTCCTCTGCGTTGTTGTTCATGCGGAACCAATAGGCCAGCCCCTGGTCGCGGTCGACGTGGTTCACCCGGCCGCGGTCGCGTTTCACAAGGAAGCTTTCGGCCGAGCGCACCGCGTAGTGGTTCAGCGTGACCAGGTCGTAGCCCACTGTCCGCATGGTCGAGCGCCAAGCGTTGCGGTATTCTTCTTTTGGCATTGGCTTGCCGGCGCCGTTCACCCATCGGATTTCATCCAGCAGCTGCGGCTTCAGCCCCTTGGGCCGGTGCACA
Source organism: uncultured Paracoccaceae bacterium (assembly GCA_913054485.1). Taxonomy (GTDB): domain Bacteria; phylum Pseudomonadota; class Alphaproteobacteria; order Rhodobacterales; family Rhodobacteraceae; genus FREY01. The sequence goes on along the minus strand of CAJXHQ010000017.1, from coordinate 11,622 downwards.
CCCAGTTTCTTGAACAGGCCGATATTGCGGAACAGAGTTTTGAACCCCCAGGCCTGGTGCGGCTTGCGGGTCATCAGCGGCGCGCAGCGGGTAAAGCGCCCGGTGATGAATTCATCCCGGAATTCTGCCACATCGGCGTTGCCGATGAGCCGCCAGGTGGGCGAGATCATGTTGGCGCCGGGCACCGCCTCGAACAGCGCCTTGAGCGTGCCATCGCCCGTATGGACAGCAATGAATTCGTCCACGTCCATGCAGATCGTCCAGGCCGCATCGCGGATCAGGGGTTCTTTTTCGGCGGCGGCAAGGGCGGCGTGCTGAGGTTTCAGCCCGGTTTCGCGGAAGGGGTTGTCGCGGTGCTGAACGATACCTTTATCCTGCAAAAGCGCCAGCATCGTATCGGTGCCGTCATCGCAATCATTTGTGTAGACAAGGAAATCATCCACCCCGATGGCGCGGTGGTAGGCCAGCCACTCGAGGATGAACGGACCTTCGTTTTTCATCGTGGTCACAATGGCGACGCGCTCGGGCCCTTCGGACTTGCGCGCGCGCGCCGCAGGCATCCGCAGGGGTTTGCTGCCCAGCGCCTGCGCGAGGTCCAGCAGCGGGGCGTGTTCGATCAGGCTGGACTTCGGCACGATACGCGAGACTTTCACCGCGTCTTTGCCGTCTCCATCCCGGCGCAGGGCCATGCACCGGTAGAACGGGAAGACCTCCGCTGCCGCCGCGGTGCCCGCCACACGCACGTAGCGCCAGACCACATCCTTGGGCGCGGCAGCAGGGGACACCGCCCAGCGCCGGTGCCGCTGGCTGCCGTCGAACCGGATGCAGATATGGTCGCCGAACCCCGCCCGGTGCTTTTTGCGGAGGCCCCAGGGGTAGACACGCTCGCCGGAGAGTTCCACCAGCCCGCCATCGGCCGCGGCCGCCGCGTCGAAGACGGATTGTGCCGACGGCGGCAGGATGTCCTGCACATCGATATTCACCACCGCCCGCGCCTCCGACAGGAAACGGACGCGCAGCAGCTCGTAGAGGTTGCCGGCAGACAGCGGCGCACTCCAGGGATCAGGTTCCGGCTCATCCATCCGGTCCTTGCCTGGCGCGTCCTGCGCGTTCATCGGATGGGATTCGGATCCAAGTCCGGGTTTTCCCAGCGGCACCGGGGAAGACAGCAGCATAACGGTGAAATCCTGCGGCAGCCCGCTGTCCTTCAGCGCGGCCTCCACTTCGCCGGCGAAGGCCTTTACCTGTCCCGGACGGCTGCGGTCCAAAATCAGCGCCGCCTGCAGCCCGTGCGCCCGATGGTGCCACAACAGCCAGTCACACAGCGTGCCGGCCGTTTCGCCGTTGCGTTCACTGACGGCACAGTTAAGGCCTTGAAACAGGTGTGTCTCCGGGGCGCAGGGCCTGATGCGCTGACCGCCTTTCAGCCGCAGAGGATTCTTCAGCGGCAACCGGGCGCATAGCCCGCCCCCGATGGAGCGCAGCGTGGACCGCCCCTCGGGCAGCAGGGCTGAAAACAGCGCCTGATCCGCTCCCGCAGAGGTGAAGAGAAATGCTTCAGACTTGCCGTGCCTGCCATCAGGCAAAGCAATGCAGTCCAGAAGAAACGGCCCCGAATGCGCATTGGCCGAGAGCCCGTCCAGCGGGACCGCATTTAAGCGCCGTGTCAGTACCGCCATATCCCTGCTCCCCGTGCCGCTCCCATCCCGGAGGCCGGGCGGCAAGCTGTTGTCAGGTTTGGTAGCAACCGCAGGTCAGCCCGACAAGATCGTCACGTCTTCAATGGCCGAGATTTCCTGAATGTCTGCCATATAGGCCTCGGTGATCTCTGAAACGGTCTGCGCGGTCCAGCCGGGCACCTGGATCACCTCGACCGCCTGATCATGCGCGGCATATTTGCTGGTGAACCGTTCGAAAACACGCGCCAGGAACTCTGGCTCGTAATTGTCGTATTTCTTCAGGTAGGCCTCAAGATGAGCGGCAATCTCCGGCCGCAGGAAACGGGACACGCCGTCGGCAATCCCGTTTGTCAGGACAGGGCCGTGCAGCCCGGCGGCGAAATGCATCAGCTGCGGCCAGATATAGGGCTGTTCTTCCTTCAGCCACAGCACAAAGGGCGTATCCGGGCAGGCTTCGCGCAGGCGGCGGATCACGCCCGACCAGCGGATGGTGAAAGGGTCCAGACCGCCGGTCAGCTCTCTCAGATCATCCGTCTTTGCATGGCGCAGGGCAGCATCCAAGAGACTGGCCGGATTGCGCAGGCTGAAATAAATCTCCACCTCCGTGTCTGCACCGAGGCTGCGGCGCAGCATGGCGGGGCGCTGCTCTGCCCCGTGCAGGAAGCGGCCGTTGCGGAACATCCCGGCGGGCGTTGCCATCAGGTCCGGCGCGGACAGAAAGGTCCGGTGCCCGGTTTCCGGCACCCGCGGGTCCGCCCAGATCGTCGCCAGCTGCTATGGTGAGGCGGGGGGGCCTTGCAGCGTCTTCACCAGATCGTCCACCCGGCCCGGGTACCATTGCGGCTTGGGGACCAGCACGTCCAGGCGTTTGAGCAGGCTCAGATTGCGGCGCAGCGACTCCGTAAGGGCCCCGGCCCCGTCAAAGGGTGTCCCGATCTGCAATGCTATGCTGACTTGACCTGTCACTCTGCGACGTCCTGCCCGAATTCTTCCCGCGCGCTTGAAGGCGCGGCTGCACCCTCGGTTCTGCCTGCGGACTGTGGGCATTTTAGGGCCAAATCAGGGGCAGAAAGAAACAATCCGCCCCATTTGCGCCCCAGTGTCCACCTCAGGCCCGTTCTGCCCGCTGCTTTTTCCGGCGGTTCTTGAAGGCCCGGGCCAGCCGGCCTGCCAGCTCATCGCGGCCCCGCTGCCGCAGATAGTCCTCCATGGTCTTGCGGTACAGATAGACGTCCTTGCGGTTGCGGATCAGCTTGTAGAACCGCTCCTGCGTCAGCTGCCCGGTGATGGCTTGTTCCATCACCTGTTTCAGCCGGTCCATGCGCCGCAGCACCAAGGCGCTTTTGTGGCCCAGGCCAAAGGCCCGCAGGGTCACCACATTAGCCGGGTCCAGCCGCTGCGCCTGGCGGCGGTCCAGTTCAAGGAAACTGTCATAGACCAGATAGATCTGCTCAGCCGCGGCAGCATGGTCTGCAGCGTCGGAATAGGGCAGGCTCCAATCCTGCCGCATGCCTTTCCGGAAACGGCGGTCCCAGCCCGCCTTGTCCCGCGCCAGAGTGGTCTGCGGGCTGAAGGCCACAACGGTGCAGCCCGGGGCCAGGCTGCTGAAAGTCAGCGCGCCGAAACCGCCCATCGAGGTGCCGCAGAAGGCAACCCGCTCGAAACGCTTGAAAAAGCCTGCGTCGCGCAGGCCCTCGAGGAAGGTTATCAGCTCCATGTCGCGGAACCAGCTGGGCGGTTGGGCAAAAATGCCAAGGTGGCTCCACTCCCGGTCGGCGCAGAACTTCGCGGCCCAGGCCTCGCGGTCATAACGATGGCCGCCGGCCTCGGCCAGGTTGTCAAAGGAGACCACCAGCTGCCCGCGCCCGCGGTCGACAAAGACCGCGCTGTGGTCGCCCAGGTTGTGAAAGAAACCGCGGTTCGGGCCCGCAGGGAAAATCTCGCGGTACCAGGAGGGGACGCCCCCCATTTCCGCGCTGCCGTCAGTGGTGCTGTCCTGCTTGCTCATGCCCTGTTCCCGCCTGCCGGGGCTTTGCGCCCGCTGTTTTGGTCCGGTCTGCGTTCTGCCGGACTGCAGCAACTATGCCCGATCCCCCGCACGGGCGCAAACAGCGCGCTTCAGGTCATCCGCCGGACAATCCGCGCAGGATCGGGCAATCGGGGCGGTCGTCGCCCGCGCAGCAGACCACCAGCTCGGTGAGCGTCTCCTGCATCGCCCGCAGATCAGCAATCTTCGCCTCGATCCGCGCCAGATGCTCCTGCGCCAGCAGCTTCACCTCGGCGCTGGCACGGCTGTCGTCCTCGTATAGCGCCAGCAGCGCACGGCAGTCCCCGATGGAAAAGCCCAGCGCGCGGGCCCGGCCCAGGAAAGCAAGTTTGTGCAGGTCAGAGTCCGCAAAGGCCCGGTAGCCGTTTGAGCTGCGGCGCGGTGTAACGAGGCCGATGTCCTCGTAATAGCGGATGGTTTTTGCCGGCAGGCCCGAGCGGGCGGCGGCATCGCCGATATTCATGAGCGGTCCTCCGTGGTTCCGGCCGCCGGGCGCAAGCGGCTGAGGCGCAGGGCGTTGGTGACAACAAAAACGCTGGAAAGCGCCATGGCGCCGGCCGCCAGCATCGGCGACAGAAGCGGCCCGCCAAAGGGGTACAGCACCCCGGCCGCCACCGGGATCAGCAGGATGTTGTAGCCGAAGGCCCAGCCCAGATTCTGGCGGATATTTCGCATGGTCGCCCGGCTGATGTGCAGCGCATTGACCACGCCGCGCAGATCGCCGGTCATCAGCACCACATCCGCCGCCTCGATCGCCACGTCGGTGCCGGTGCCGATGGCGATCCCGGCCTGTGCCGTGGCCAGCGCCGGCGCGTCATTGATACCGTCGCCGGCAAAGGCAGCGGGGCCATATGCTTTCTGCAATTCTTCTATCACGCCTGCCTTATCCCCGGGCAGCAGCCCGGCGTGCAGCTCGTCGATGCCCAGTTCCCCCGCTATCGCGCGCGCGGTGCCTTCGTTGTCTCCGGTGAGCATGGCGACCTTCAACCCCTGTGCGTGAAAAGCAGCGACCGCAGCGCAGCTGCCCGGTTTCACCGGGTCAGAGACCCCCAGCAGGGCGGCAATTTCGCCGTCAACAGCAACGTAGAGCGGCGTCTCCCCGCGGGCGGCCAGCTCCTCAGCCACCGCGTCCAGCCCCTTGAGATCCACGCCCTCACGCCTCATCAGCCTGCCGGCGCCTGCCAGCAAGCTGCGGCCGCCCACAGTTGCTGTGATGCCGAAACCGGGGATGGCCTCTACCGCCTCGGCCGCGGGCCGCTTTTTTCCTGCGGCCTCGACAATGGCACGGGCAATCGGGTGTTCGGACTGGGCCTCCGCCGCGGCGGTCATCCGCAGGACGGTTTCGCGAGTGAACCCTTCGGCGCAATGCACAGATGTCAGCTTGGGCCGCCCCTCGGTCAGCGTACCGGTCTTGTCGAGCGCGATCACCCGCACGCCCTCCAGCCGCTGCAGCACATCGCCCTTGCGGAACAATACGCCCAGATCCGCCGCCCGTCCGATACCCGCCATGATCGCGGCCGGCGTGGCCAGCCCCATGGCGCAGGGGCAGGCGATGATCAGGACCGAGACGCCGGCAACCAGTGCCAGCGGCAGCGAGGGAGCCGGCCCGAAGCCCCCCCAGACCAGCACGGTCAGGGCGGCAACCGCTATCACAGCCGGCACGAACCGCAGCGTGATCCGGTCAACCAGGCTCTGCACCGGCAGTTTCGCGCCCTGCGCCTGCCCGACCATACGCATGATCTGGGCCAGGGCTGTATCTGAACCGGTTCGCAACGCCTCCACATCCAGCGCACCATTGCCGTTGACCGTGCCTGCAGTAACCGCATCGCCCAAGGTTTTGGCCTGCGGCACCGGCTCGCCGGTGATCATGCTTTCATCCACGTAGGACGTGCCGCTCAGCACCCGGCCATCGACCGCGAAACGCTCACCTGGGCGGGTGCGGATGGTGTCGCCGGGCGCGATCTCTGCCACCGGCACCTCAACGGTCTCCCCGCCTTGGAGCCTCATTGCAGTTTTAGCCTGCAACCCGGCCAGCCGCCGGATCGCGGCCCCGGTTCGGCCTTTGGCGCGGGCCTCTAGCCAGCGGCCCATGAGGATCAGCACGACAATGACTGCCGCCGCCTCATAATAGACATTGGCGGTGCCGGCGGGCAGCAGGCCCGGCGCAAAGGTCGCGACAAGCGAGAACAGATAGGCGGCAGAGGTGCCCAGCGCCACCAGCGCGTTCATATCGGGGGCACCGCGCAGCAACGCCGGGAAGCCCTTGGCATAAAACTGGCGGCCCGGCCCGATCAGAACGGCGGAGGTCAGCAGGAATTGCATCAGATAGCTGGTCTGCATGCCGATATTTGCTGCCACCCAATGGTGCAGCGCCGGGATCATGTGACCGCCCATCTCGATCAGGAAGACCGGCAGCGCCAGGAACCCGGCCAGCAGCGTATCGCGCCTGAGGCCGGCGATTTCCTCTGCCCGGCGTGCCGCACCGGCATCTTCCCCGCCGTCCGCTGAAACCGCGCGCGCCGCATAGCCTGCCTCTCGCACCGCGCCGGTCAGTTGGCCCGTATCCGTGCTGCCTTCAAGATAGCGAAGCTGCGCCCGTCCGGCGGCCAGGTTGACGGCAGCATCCAGTACACCGGGCACAGACAGCAGCGCACCTTCCACCCGGGCCACGCAGGAGGCGCAGGTCAGCCCTTCCAGCTCCAGCTCTGCCGTGGCTTCCGCTGCCGGGTAGCCTGCCTCCGCCAGCGCGCCAGCAAGTGTTTCTGCCGACAGCCGCCTGTTGCCGGTGACCTCTGCCGAAGCCGAAGCAAGATTCACCGACGCCGCGTCCACCCCCTGCGCTGCCGCAAGCGCCCGTTCGGCGCGGCCTGCGCAGCCGGCACAGTTCAGCCCGGTGATTCTCAGTGACAGGGAATGCTTTGGTGACATGGGAAACTCTTCATCCATCTTGCTGATGTGGGGTCATATGGAGGTTCCAGCAAGGGGAAGGTCAAGGGGCAGCCCGCTGAATTTGTTGCGGCGTTTTCGCCCGCCATGGCGCAGGCGGGAAAACCTGTGCCGCATACGGTGTCCCACCCTGCCTGCCTGGCTGCTACATTGGAATGGCCCGCGATGCTTGCGCCAGAGGCACGGCTTCTGTAACGCTGAGGCTGCGCCCCCGTCGCGGGCGAGAATTTAAGACAACCGCCCGGCGCCCTGTTTCGCGCGCGCCGGCGCAGATACCCGGACCCTTTTCAGGTCCGGCAACAGAGAGACAAAGGAACCCGAAACATGATGCGTACCCGCGCCGCCGTTGCCGTTGCTGCCGGCAAACCGCTTGAAATCATGGAAGTGAACCTGGAAGGCCCGAAGGCGGGCGAGGTTCTGGTGGAAATCAAGGCCACCGGCCTGTGCCACACCGATGAATTCACCCGCTCCGGCGACGATCCCGAAGGCATCTTCCCGGCCATCCTGGGCCACGAGGGCGCCGGCATCGTGATCGAGGTCGGCGAAGGGGTGACCAGCCTCGAAGTGGGCGATCACGTGATCCCGCTTTATACCCCGGAATGCCGCGAGTGCGACTACTGCCTCAACCCCAAGACCAACCTCTGCCAGGCGATCCGCTCGACCCAAGGCGCGGGCCTGCTGCCGGACGGTTCCACCCGTTTCTCGATGCTGGATGGCACGCCGATCCACCACTACATGGGCTGCTCGACCTTCGCCAACCACACCGTGGTGCCGGAGATTGCGCTGGCCAAGGTCCGCAAGGACGCGCCGTTCGACAAGATCTGCTACATCGGCTGCGGCGTCACCACCGGCATCGGCGCGGTGATCAACACCCCCAAGGGCGAAATCGGCTCCACCGCCATCCTGTTTGGTCTCGGCGGCATCGGCCTCAATGTGATCCAGGGCCTGAAACTGGCGGGCGCTGACCAGATTGTCGGCGTCGACCTGAACCCCGGCAAGGTGGAAATGGCGACACATTTCGGCATGACCGACTTTGTGAACCCGGCCGAAGTGGACGGTGATCTGGTGGCGCATCTGGTTGAGCTGACCGGCGGCGGCGCGGATTACACCTTTGATGCCACCGGCAACGTGAACGTCATGCGCACAGCACTTGAAGCGGCGCATAAGGGCTGGGGCGAGTCGATCATCATCGGCGTGGCACCTGCGGGCGCGGAAATCTCCACCCGCCCCTTCCAACTGGTCACCGGGCGCAGCTGGCGCGGCACCGCCTTCGGCGGCGCATCGGGCCGGACGGATGTGCCGAAGATCGTCGACTGGTACATGGACGGCAAGATCGAGATCGATCCGATGATCACCCACAAGCTGACCCTGGACGAGATCAACGAAGGCTTCCACCTGATGCACGAAGGCAAGTCGATCCGCGCTGTTGTGGAATTCTGACCCGCACCGCGCAGCACTGAAAACATGGGCCGGGGATTTCCCCGGCCCTTTCTTATTCAGCTGCATCCCGGCAGCCTGCAGGCACTCTTTCGCCGGAAGCTTCGGACCCTGTGACGGAGATTGCATTTGGCCGCATAGAACTACCTTCACACCGATTGCCCGGCGCATTTGTTCGCGCCGGTTTTAACCAGTACCACGGGAAACACCTGCATCAGGCAAATTGCTTTTCTGGCCGCTATCGCCGCTCTGGCCAGGTTCCTGACCTTCGGAAACAGCGGCGACCCTGCAATCGACCTGCCGCAAGCGGGGGCGCCGGGCGGATTTGTGAACTCGCGGTGAAGCGCAAGGTCAGATATGTCATTTTATTCCAACCGGTTCTGAATTTCTAAAAGCTTTCTTTCGAAGACTTCGGCGGATGTTCGATAGTCAAGACATTTGCGCGGCGTGGAATTGAGGCGGTGGCAAATCGACCTCCAGGATGGCGCCGACATCGACACCGCCACCAATGAGGCGCGTGACATCATCAGCCAGGCCGAACGCGACCTGCCGGAAGGGATCGAGGCCCCCGCCGTCAGCAAGAACGATTGAAACTCCGAACCCATTGTACAGCTTTCACTGCTTGGCGAAGCCTCAATGGCAGAGATGACGCTGATGGCCGAAGGGCGGCCGACCGATGTGCTGGGCACCATTCCCGGCGTATCGGAGGTCCAGATCTACGGCGAGCAGGAAAACGAGCTCCGCCTGCAGGTCTTCCTGCCGCGGCCGGCCGGGCTGGGGCTGGACCTGGGCGATGTGCAGGCGGCGCTGCGGACGTTGCGCGCCGACACTGCGCTCGGCGATCTGGAGACCGCCAGCCAATCCGTGATCCTGCGCAGCCGCGACCCGGAAGTCACGGTGGAAATGATCGAAAATCTGCGCATCAACAAACACATCCGCATCGGCGGCACTGCACTGGTGGCCTGCACCGCCAAGGAGCGCGAGGTATTTGCACGGACCGGCGGGGAAACCTCGGTCGGGCTTGGCGTGGTGCGGCAGTCGCTGGGCAACACTCTGACGATCTCGCAGGAGGTGCGCGCACGGGCGGAGAACCTGCAAGCGGAGCTGCCGGAAAACATGGAGCTGGTGATCACCTCAGACGGCAGGATTTATATCGCACAGCCGATCCGCGAGGTGACGGTTTCTCTATCGGGCTGGCAGTGCTGATCGTGATCGCTGTGATTTTCGCCTTCCTGCGCTCCTGGCGGGCAGTGCCGATCCCGGCGCTGACCATCCGGATCTCGCTGACCGGGGCGGTCGCCGCGATCTGGATGGCCGGCTTTTCCATCATACGATTACTCTTCTGGCGCTGACGCTGACCCCGGCGATGGCCGCAAGCTGGATCCGGGTGGCGGGAGCGGCGCGGCGGCAGCGCCCGCGGTGCCGCGCGGGCCCGGCAAACTCTACCTGCGCGTGGTCGACTGGACCCTGGCCGCCCCCCGGTCTGACCAATCTGGCGTTTTCGCCTGACAGCCTAGGGATCCGGGGCGCCGGCCGGGGCCTGCAGCTTGCGCTTCTGGGCAATGACTACGATGAGCTGAACGAACAAACCGCGACCCTGGTGGCGGCGATGCAGGGCGACCCGGCCTTCGTGAACCCGCAGCTGTCGCAGGACGCCAGCCAGCCGCAGATCGATGTCAGCATCGACCGCGACATGGCCACCCAGCTGGGCCTCGCGCCCGAGGCGGTGGCGGCCACCATCAACATGCTGACCGAGGGCATCGTGGCGCAAGAGGTCTTCATCGGCGGCGAAGAGACCGAGATCCTGCTGCAGCCCGGCGCCGCGCCTGTGCGCAACCCGCAAGACATCGAAAGCGTCTTCATGCGCACCAGCGGCGGCAAGTTTGTGCCGCGAGGAATGGTCGCGCTGTCAATGCCGAGGCCAGCCTGGGAGAGGCCGCCGCACGGATGCAGGAAATCGCGTCCGAGGTGCTGCCGGCGGATGTGCGCCTCTCCTTGCGCGGCGAGGCCGCCTCGCTGAAGGAAAGCCAGTCCGGCACGGTGATGGTATTTGGCACTGCCCCTCTGGTGGTGCTCCTGGTGCTGGCCTCCGGTGCCGAAGCGCGCTTGGCCGTGGGTTGGGTCATCGTGGGCGGCCTGGGCTTTGCAACTGTGTTCACCCTGTTCCTGACGCCCCTGTTCTACCGCCTGATCGCGCCGCTAGGCGGTGAGCCGGGCCGCGAGATGCGGCAGCTCGCAGAAGAGACCGCCGCGATGCCGGACCAGGCCTGACCGGTCAGAAGCGGTTTGCGGTGGCGGATTTTACCCGCCGGCGCAGCTCGGACGGCAATATCCCAAATTCCCGCTGGAACACGCGCGAGAAGCCGCAATTGCCGGAAAAGCCACAGCAGACTGCAACTTCCAGCACGCTTAAGCCGGTCTGCTCCAGCAGGGTCTTGCCCCTGCGCAGCCGCAGCCAGCGGTAATAGCCGGCCGGCGTTCGCCCGGTAACAGCTTTGAAGTTCCGCTCCACTTGCCGCACCGACAGGCCGGCCTCCGCCGCCAGATCCTTCAGCCGCAGCGGTGTTTCGATGTTTTCCTCCATCCGGCGGATGATCGGCGCCAGGCGCCCGCGGCCTGGTGCCAGCCCGTCCGCCTCCAGCGGCCGCTGTGCGGTGTCGCCGCTGCGGATGCCCTCAATCACCAGGCTGCGTGCAACCGCGCTGGCCAGATCAGCCGATACCGGCGCGACAACCGACGTCAGGATAAGGTCCGCGGTGGATCCCATGCCAGCGCTGGTAACTGCCCCAGCGTAAGTAGAGTAGAGCCCGCCGTCCACCGTAAGACCGGGATGGGTTTCCTCCAGCGCATCCCGGTTCTCCCAATGCGTGGTGACCGGGTCAGCACCGGCATTGCGGCGCGCCCATTCCGCCGCCGCATCGGAAAGGAACAGGCATTGCACGCCTCCCCTGCGCTGCCGGGTGATGGCGGGCATCAGGGCCGGCAACACCGGGACGATGCCAAGGCCGCCGCCCAGGATCAGATGGTCCGGGCGCAGCTGTTTCCAATCCAGCGGTTCCGCCCGGACCAAGCTGCCAGAAAGGCTTTCCACAAGCGCCTGCCCGGAGCTTGTGGTCACGCTCAACCGGAACGCCTGCCGCCCCAGATGGCGGTTGGCGATCCGCAGCACGTCCTGTACCGCGGCGGCTTCTGTCGCCACAAAGCCCGGTTCCAGGTGCAGGACCGCATGGCGCGGCACCTGCGGCTCAGGAGCGGATACGGGTGTAGTCCGCATCGTACGGCCCGGCGGGAATGACTTCGGCCGCAACCAGATCGCCGCATAGGTCCAGCATCATAGTACTGCCCGGTGCGGCGAGGCGCGGTTCCATGAAGGCATAGGCCAGGTTCAGGCCGACCCGGTGGCCCCAGTCGCCAGAAGTCACGGTGCCGACAACCCTGCCGTCCTCCATCAGAGACGCGCCGCCGTGCGCGGGCGCATGGGTGCAATCCACCTTCAGAGTCACCAGCTGCTTG
>CAJXHQ010000016.1 GCA_913054485.1 uncultured Paracoccaceae bacterium | reverse complement strand
TGCCGCCGCCGCCACCCTTGTGCCGCTCTGGGGCAACCACGGGCTGTGGGCGGCGCTGCTGCTGGCTTTTTTTGCGCGCGGCGTGACGCTGGGCCTGCGTTACCCGGCGCTCGAAGCACGGGCGGCCTGAAACCAAAAGCTTTGTAAAAGCTTTTGGCAATTCTTTTCAGAAAAGAATTGCTGCCAGCCCTCAGAGCAGCGCGCCCAGTGCTTCTGCGGGTCTGCCGATCGCGGCCTTGCCGCCTTTGATGGCAATCGGGCGTTCGATCAGGATCGGGTTGGCGGCCATGGCGTCAAGCAGCGTGTCCTCTGCACTGTCCTTGGTGAGGCCCAGCGCCTTGAAGACCGCTTCGCCGCTGCGCATCATGGTGATGGCCGGGACGCCCAAGGCGGTTTGAACCGCCTTGATGTCCGCCCGAGAGGGCGTGTCCTTAAGGTAGAGCCGGACATCGGCTTCAACGCCTTTTTCTTCCAGCCATGCGAGGCCTGCACGGGATTTGGAGCAGCGGGGGTTGTGCCAGTAGGTGATCACAGCCAGTCCTCCCGCTTGCTGCCCACGGCCTCGGCTACATTGCTGAAACCGTCGCGTTCCAGCAGTTTGTCGAGACCTTTGGCGATGTCAGAGGCCAGCGAAAGCCCCTTATAGACCATGGCGGTGTAGATCTGCACGGCGCTGGCACCGGCGCAGATCTTGGCATAGGCCTGTTCCGCCGAGCCGACGCCGCCGACACCGATCAGCGGCACTTCGTCCTCTACCAGCTGGCTGAGACGGGCCAGAACGCGGGTGGATTTCTCAAACAGGGGCGCGCCAGAGAGGCCGCCGGTCTCGCCGCGGGCCGGGCTGGCCAGCCCTTCGCGCGACAGGGTGGTATTGGTGGCGATCACCCCGTCGATACCGCTTTCCAGCGCCACTTCGGCGATGTCCTGCAGTTCGGCATCGGTGAGATCCGGGGCGATTTTCAGGAAGACCGGGATCGGACGCGCCAGCCCGTCGCGGGTGCCGGTCACCCCCGCCAGCAGCGCTGACAGCGCCGCCTTGCCCTGCAGGTCGCGCAGCTTTTCCGTGTTGGGGGAGGAGACGTTGACGGTGGCGAAGTCAAGGCTCGTGCCGCAATGAGCCAGCACGCGGGCAAAATCGCCTGCCCGGTCGGTACTGTCTTTGTTGGCGCCCAGATTGAGGCCGATAATGGCGTCCTGCGGGCGGCGGGACAGGCTATCACCGATCCCCTCCCTGCCTTGGTTGTTGAACCCGAAGCGGTTGATCGCCGCCTGGTCATCCGTCAGCCGGAACAGGCGCGGCTTGGGATTGCCGGGCTGCGGGCGCGGGGTGGCGGCCCCGACCTCGATGAAGCCGAAGCCGGCACGGCTGAGCGGTTTCAGCGCTTCCGCGTTCTTGTCGAACCCGGCGGCAAGCCCGACAGGGTTGGGCAGTTTCAGCCCGGCCACTTCGGTTTGCAGCCGCGGCGTTGCCACCACGCCGGAGACCGGCATCAGCCCGGTCTTCAGCGCCAGCAAAGAGAGGCTGTGGGCGGTCTCTGGGTCAAACTTATGCAGAACCGGCAGGCCGAGTGTTTCCAGAAACTTCATGCCATGTCCTCCGGGAACTGGTGGGCGCCGCCAACTAGGGGCAGGGGTGTGGCCCGGACGGTATCTGCCATCGTCAGGGCCCGGTAGAGATGCGGGAATTCGGCGCCGCCGCGGGAGACTTCCCATTTCAGCGCATCGCCCAGGCTCTCCGTATCGCAGGCGATGAGGAACAGGCCTTCAACGCCGGCGAAGTGCTTTGCCGCGGTCTCGGCCGCCTGGGCGGCGGAGGAGAAGTGGATATAGCCGTCGGCCAGATCGATGGGGGCGCCGAGGGTCTCACCCTGCGCTTGCAGGGCCGCCCATTCATCGGCCCGGAAAATCTTGTAAATCAGCATGGGGGCCTGATGCCGCGCTGCCGGGCGGGCGTCAAGAAGAGGCTGCGTTTTCGGCGGTTTCCGGCAGGTTTTCCGTCACCAGAACGTCACTCTTGGGCGCTATGGGTGCCTGGCAGCTCCTGGGGTATCCCGTTTTCCGGCGGAATTGACCTAGGGTAAGCAATTTTCCCCTTTGACTCGCGCGGGTCTCAACCGCACCATTCCGGTCAATAATTAGGACAAGCAAGGGAGTAGCGATATGTTCGCACGTTTTCTGAGTACCGCCGCCGCGCTGAGCCTGACCGCAGGCATGGCCGCCGCGGAGTATAACCTGACCATCCTGCATACCAATGACTTCCACGCCCGCTTTGAGCCGGTCAGCAAATATGACAGCGGCTGCCGCGAGGGCGATAACGCCGAGGGCAAATGCTTTGGCGGTTCGGCCCGGCTGGTGACAGCGATTGCCGAGGCCCGCACGCGCAGCAACAATTCGATCCTGGTGGACGGCGGCGACCAGTTCCAGGGCTCGCTTTATTATACCTATTATAAGGGCAAAGTCGCTGCCGAGATGATGAACAAGCTCGGCTATGACGGGATGACCGTCGGCAACCACGAGTTCGACGACGGCCCGGAAGTGCTGCGCGGCTTCATGGATGCGGTGGGCTTCCCGGTGCTGATGTCCAATGCCGATGTATCGGCGGAACCGGCACTGGCGGATGTTCTGCAGAAATCCACCGTGATCGAGCGCGGAGGCGAGAAGATCGGCCTGATCGGCCTCACCCCGGAAGACACGCCCGACCTGGCGAGCCCCGGCAAGAATATCACCTTTTCTGACCCGGTTGCGGCCGTGCAGGGCGAGGTGGACCGGCTGACCGCCGAGGGGGTCAACAAGATCATTGTGCTCAGCCACTCGGGCTATGGCGTTGACCAGGCGGTTGCGGCGGGCACCACCGGCGTGGATGTGATCGTGGGGGGGCATTCGAACACATACCTGTCCAACGTGTCGGACAAGGCGGCGGGCCCGTACCCGACCATGGTGAATGGGGTCGCCATCGTGCAGGCCTATGCCTATGGCAAGTTCCTGGGCGAGCTGAACGTGACCTTTGATGACGCGGGCAATATCGTCGAAGCGGCCGGTGAGCCGCTGATCATGGATGGCACCGTGACCGAGGATGAAGCCACCGTGGCGCGCATTGCCGAGCTGGCCAAGCCGCTGGACGAGATCCGCACCAAGGTGGTTGCCGAAACCGCCGAGGCAATTGAGGGCGACCGGGCGGTCTGCCGGGTTCAGGAATGCCAGATGGGCAACCTGATCGCGGACTCCATGCTGGACCGCGTCAAGGATCAGGGCGTCACCATCGCCATCGCCAATTCCGGCGGCATCCGGGCCAGCCTGGAGCCGGGTCAGGTGACCATGGGCGAGGTGCTGACCATCCTGCCGTTCCAGAATACGCTGTCGACGTTTGAAATCACCGGCGAGGGCCTTGTGGCGGCGCTGGAGAACGGCGTGAGCCAGGTGGAGGAGGTCAAGGGCCGCTTCCCGCAAGTGGCCGGCATCACGTTTGCCTGGGACCAATCCGTAGCTCCGAACGAAGGCCGCGTGTCTGACGTGATGGTTGCCGAGGGCGAGGGCTTCGTGCCGGTGGATCCCGCCAAGACCTATCTGGTGGTGACCAACAACTACGTGCGCAATGGCGGTGACGGCTACAAGATGTTCGCAGGCGAAGACAAGAACGCCTATGATTTCGGCCCCGATCTGGCCGATGTGCTGGCGGAATATCTGGCTGCAAAGGGCCCTTACACGCCCTATCTGGATGGCCGGATCAGCCAGAAATAAGCACTTTGCCTGACGGCGAAGCACGGGGGCTGCGCATATTGCGCGGCCCCTTGATGTTTTCACGGAGTTGACGGCGCGGGCGGGAGGATCTACAATTTAACGTATCGGTTAAATATTGATATTACTTACCAGTTAGGAGACGCGCCATGAAACTCCATATCCTTCCGCCTTCGCCGAATTCTGTCAAAACCCGGCTCGCCAACCGGCTGATGGGCGGGGTGGCCAAAGAGGTGACTGTGGATGTCTCAACCGGCGCGCACAAGGAAGCGGGCTTCCTGAGCCTCAATCCCAATGGCCGCCTGCCGGTGCTGGAACTGGAGGACGGCAGCACGCTCTGGGAAAGCAACGCGATCACAAACCGGATCTGCGCGGAAGGCGATACGCCGCTCTGGCCGAAGTCGAACCAGCGTTACGATATCATGCGCTGGCAGTTCTGGGAGGCCTGCCATTGGACCCCGGCATGCCAGCCGTTCCTTGCCTATCATGTCTTCGGCAACACGGAGGTGGAGCTGGAGCCCGCCACGGTGAAGTTCAGGGAATTCGCCGCCGTGCTGGACGGGCACCTTGCAGGGCGCAGCTGGCTGTCGGGGGAGGCAATGACCGCCGCGGACCTCGTTGCGGCACCGATCCTGGCCTACAGCGGGCCGTGCCAGTATCCGCTGGAGGGGTTCGGCAATATCGCCCGCTGGTTTGCGCAGATCGAGGCGCTGGAGGCCTGGGCCGAGGTCAACCCGCTGTCGCAATCCGGCTGACGGGTCTTTCGCGTGGTGGCGGTCCATGGCAGATTACGGCCATGGACCACCCTCTGATCGACCTCATAAATGCCAAGATCGCAGCCGCCGAGGCGGACGGCGAGTTTGACAACCTGCCGGGCGCGGGCAAGCCGCTGCCGAAAGAGGACGACCCGGAAAACGCACTGCTGAACCGCGTGATCCGCGAGAACGGCGCTGTGCCGGAGTTTGTCACACTCTCGCGCGAGCTGGAGCGTTTGCGCGTTGAGTTGCGCGACACCGGCGACCGCACCAAGCGGCGGGAGATCCTGAAGGAGATGTCGCTGATGGACGCCAGGATTGATATCGCCCGCCGGGCCTACCGGAAATGACTCAGGGCGGGGGCTGACGGCGATGTGCGGACGGTTTGCAATCACCCTGCCCAATGACGCGATGGCGCAGCTCTTCGCGGCGCAGCCTGCGAATGATCTGCCAGACGTGCCCGACTACAACGTCTGCCCGACCCGGCCGGTGCATGTGGTGCGCGGCGGTGAGAGCGGGCGGCAGCTGGTTTCCATGCGCTGGGGGTTTTTGCCCGCCTGGTACAAAACGCCCACGGACGGGCCGCTGCTGATCAATGCGCGCGCCGAGACGATTGCTGAAAAGCCGGCCTTCCGCCACGCCTGCCGCAGCCGCCGCTGCATCCTGCCCGCGACAGGTTTTTACGAATGGACCAAGTCGGAAGACGGCGCGCGGCTGCCCTGGTACTTCCATCGCCGGGATGGCGCGCCGCTGGCGTTTGCCGGTATCTGGCAGGACTGGGGAGAGGATGCACAGGCCACCTGCGCCGCGGTGACCACTGCTGCCAATGACGGCATTTCCGCCATCCACCACCGCATGCCGCTGGTGCTGGAGCCCGAGGCCTGGCCGCTCTGGCTGGGCGAGGGGGGGAAGGGGGCTGCCCGCCTGATGCAGCCGGGCGCGGAGGGCGTGCTGGACTGGCACCGGGTCTCTACCGCGGTGAACTCCAACCGGGCCGAAGGGGCGGAGCTTATCGAGCCCTGGGAGGACGCCGAAGAGCTGCCCCGCCCGCCGCCGCCGCCGGACCCGCAGGGCTCCCTGTTCTGAAGCTTACTCGGCTGCGGTGGCGCGCAGCGGCGCGCGGCTCAGGTCATTGCCGGCATTGGCCGCCTTGTTCAGCAGCTCGACAAAGAGCGACTGCTCGTCTGCGTCCAGCCCGGCCAGGATCGTCGGCTGCAGGTCCGAAACCGCAGGGCGGGTCATCTCCAGGAGGCCGATGCCCGCACCCGTGAGGGCCAGCACTTTGGAGCGGCGGTCGTGTTCCGACACTTCGCGCTTCAGGAAACCTTTGGCGGCGAGCCGTTCAATGACCTTGCCGACGGTGGCGCGGTCATGCGCCACAAGGCCTGCAACTGTCGCCTGGTCAATGCCGGGATTGCTGCCGACCGCGCTCAGGACGGCGAATTGCACCGGGGTCAGATCGAGGCCGAGAGAGCCCATCAGGTCGTGGAACTGCGCCACCGAGATCTGGTTCAGGCGGCGGATCAGGTGACCGGGGAGGCCGTGGATATCAAGTGCTGCTGTCATAGCCGGTCGTCTTTTTCTTATAGCCTCGCAAGGCCTATTGTGGCGGGCGGATTCGGCGCCTGTTTGCGTCAGGTAAGGGGAATTATCAACCGCTCTTAACGGCTTGACAGGATTTCGGCAGATATCGGCGCTTTTCCTGCGCGGGGTGAGCGGGTAGAGGGGGATATGGCCATGACTTTCAGCACTCTCACCGAATTCTACGATCACGGCTTTGACGATGTGATCGATGTGCGCAGCCCGGCGGAATATGCCGAGGACCATGTGCCCGGCGCGATCAGCCTGCCGGTGCTGGACAATGAGGAGCGTGCCCGCGTCGGCACGATCTACGTGCAGGACAGCCCCTTCAAGGCGCGAAAACTGGGCGCAGCGCTGGTGTTTCGCAACGCGGCCAATCACATCGAACAGCATCTGTCCCATCACGAGGGCGGCTGGCGGCCGCTGGTCTATTGCTGGCGCGGCGGGCAGCGGTCCGGGTCGTTCGCCTGGACGCTGCAGCAGATCGGCTGGCGCGCTGAGGTGGTGCAGGGCGGCTATCAGACCTACCGGCGGCTGGTGAACGCATATCTTTACAAAACGGCGTTGCCACACCGCTTCCTGCTGCTGGACGGCTATACCGGCACCGCCAAGACGGATCTGCTGAAGCTGGTGGCGGCGCGCGGCGGCCAGGTGCTGGACCTGGAAGGGCTGGCCAATCACCGGGGCTCTCTGCTGGGAGACCGGCCGGAACCGCAGCCGCTGCAAAAGGGGTTTGAAAGTGCTCTGGCCAGTGCACTTTGCCGCTTGGATCCGGCACGGCCGGTGCTGGTGGAGGCGGAATCGAGCAAGATCGGCCAGCGGATCATTCCGCCCTCGGTCTGGTCGCTGATGAAAGCCGCACCGCGGATCGAGGTGCAGGCCGGGGTCGAGGCCCGCTGCCGCTACCTGACCCGCGCCTATGACGATATCCTCTCGGACGGGCCCATGCTGCGCGAAAAGCTGGACCCGCTCAGGGCGCATAGGTCCAACGCCGTGGTGGACGGCTGGTTCGCGCAGATTTCCGAAGGCGACAAGGCTGGGCTGACCCGCGCGCTTATGGTGCAGCACTATGATCCGTCCTACGAGAAATCCCGCCGCGCCAGCGGCGCTGATGTGATGGCTGAGGTGAATGCCGGCGCGCTGGACCAGCCGGGGCTGAAGGCCGCGGCAGACCGGATCGCAGCGCTGTTGGAGCGTTTCGGCGGCTGATCAACACCACCCCGCGGTGCTTGCGGCACGGGCTGCGCCCGACCCTGCCAGGGCCGGGCACCGGCCTGTGTCAAGTCAGGACTACCCCGCCGGCCCCTTTGGTGATTGTGCCAATGATGGCTGCCGGGTCGCCGCCCGCACGCAGCTCTGCCACCAATGCCTCCGCATCCTCTGCTGAAACGGCGGCCAGCAGCCCGCCGGCGGTCTGAGGATCAAACAGCAGATCCTGTGCGCCCTCAAGCTTCAGCCAGGGGGCCAGCATGCGGTTCTCCGGGAACAGCGAGGAGCGGATGCCGCGGCTGGCAAGCTGTGCTGCGCCTGCCATCAGCGGAACGGCAGAGGCGTTCAGCCCGGCGCTGACACCAGAGGCCTCGCAGATGCCCAGAAGGTGGCCGACCAGCCCGAATCCAGTGACATCCGTCATTGCATGCGCACCCTGCAGAATGCGCGAGGCCCGGGATTGCGGGCGGCACATCAGCTGAAGTGCCCCGGCGACCCAGGCGCCCTCCGCCTCGCCGGCCATTTCAGCAGCCATGATCACGCCTGATCCGATGGGTTTGGTCAGGATCAGCGCATCGCCCGGCTTGGCCCCGGCCAGGGTGATGGGCGGGCGGGGGCAGAGGCCGGTGACGGTGAAGCCAATGGTCAGCTCATCGCCAAGCGAGGTATGCCCGCCGGCAATCTCGGCGCCGGCCTCATGCATGACGCCCGAAGCCGCCGTCATGATTTCGCGCAGGCTGCGGGCCTGCAGCTCCGGCGACAGTTTCGGCAGGATCAGGTTGGCGGTGGCGGCCTGCGGCGCGCCGCCCATCGCCCAGATGTCGCCAAGCGCATGGACCGCCGCAATGCGGGTCATCACCACCGGATCATCGGTCAGCGCGCGCAGATGATCGGTCGAGAGCACCTGTTGCACGCCGCCGGTTGTCAGCAGGGCGGCGTCATCGCCGGGCAGCGGCGTGATGTCATCGCGATTGCCGCCCGGCAGCGGTTTCAGCGCCGCTGTCAGCGCCGTACGCCCGACCTTGGCGCCGCAGCCGCCGCACATCGGCTTATCCCCCAGCGCTTCGCGCAGGCCGAGCGCGTGGACCTCGGGCAGGCCGGGCTGGCCCATGGCGGGCAGGTCGCGGAACTTTGCCATGAATTTCTGGTCGATGCGGTCTTTCCAGCGCCACATCGCGGGACCTGCCAGCGTGGTGCCGAAGCGCTCGCCCAGGGCGGATTTCGCGCCGAGCGAGATAAGTTTCAAGTAGTCTTTCTGCGGCGTGTAGTGCCGCATGCCATGGCCTGAGAGGGCCGCGCGCAGGTTTTCAAACAGCACCGGCGACTGGCGCACCGCGTAGACGCCGGCCTTGGGGCGCGGGTCAAAGGCCATATGGGCGCAGTCCCCGGTGGCAAAGACATCCGGGTCCGAGCTTTGCAGGGTCTCTGAAATGGTGATGAACCCGTCCTGCATCTCAAGCCCGCTGTCCGCCAGCCAGCCGTAGGGCCGCGCGCCGGCGGCGCCGGTGGTGAAATCCGACAGAACCTCTCGCCCGTCTTGCAGCAGGATACGGTCTGGCAGGACTTCGGCGATGGGGGCCTCTTCCAGCAGGGTGACGCCCTGTTCGGTGAGGGCGCGGCGCAGGTGCATCCGGGCGCGGGAGCCAATGGCGGTGAAGGCCCTGGCGCTGTCGATCAGCGTCGCTTGCGCCAGCCGGCCGCGGGCACGCAGGGCATGGGCCATGGCCAGCACCAGCTCGGCCCCCGCAACGCCGCCGCCGATCACCGCCACATGGGCCGGGCCATCGCCATTGCGGAATGCGTCCCAGGATTGCGCGAATTTCCCCAGCGGCTTGGCCGGGACGCCATGGGCGGCGAACCCCGGAAGATCCGGCATGGCCGAAGTGATGCCCACATCAACCGAGGCCACATCATAGGCCACCGGCGGGCGGTCCGGCACATGGACCAGTTTGGCCGCCGTATCGATATGCGTGGCCGCACCCAGCACCACGCGGGCGTCGGCAAAACGGGCCAGCTTCACCAGGTCGATGTCCAGCTCATCACGGGTGTAATGGCCTGCTACAAACCCCGGTAGCATGCCGGAGTAGGGCGCGGCGGGGCCGGGGTTGATCACCGTGACGCGGGCACCGGGGAGGCGCAGCATGCCCCATTTCTTCAGCACCAGCGCGTGGGCATGGCCGCCCCCGATCAGAACCAGATCCTTGGTCAGCGGCAGGCGGGGGGCATCCATGAGAGGGCCTTTCTGAGGCGCGGGCGGCAGCCCGGAAGGTTACTGATCGCCGTCGTCGGGCAGATCATGCGTGGCCCAGCAGCTGTCGCCGCAGCTTTCAGGCAGGCTGTCTTTGCTTTCGCGCCGGTGGATATGCACCTTGGCGATGAAATGCGCCGTGATCGGAGCCGTGAGGAACAAAAAGAGCGTGATCATCAGCTCGTGCAGGGACAGGTGGCTCTCGAACGCAATGGCGTGCAGCATTGAGGCCAGCAGCACGCCGCCGACGCCCAGCGTGGTCGCCTTGGTCGGTGCGTGCAGCCGAGACATGGCGTCATTCAGCTTGATCAGCCCGAAAGAGCCGACGATGCCGAAAATGCCGGCAGTCACCAGGAAGACGGTGATCAGAAGTTCTGCGAGCGTCTGCATGTCAGTCCCCTCACTCGATGATATTGCCGCGCAGGATGAAGCGCGCGTAGGCCACGGTAGAGACAAAGCCCAGCATGGCGATGATCATGGCAGCCTCAAAGAAAATTTCCGACCCCTGCGACATGCCGTAGAGGATCATCAGCGCGATGGCATTGATGAACATCGTGTCCAGCGCCAGAATGCGGTCGGCGACGTCCCCGGCGGTGACAACTTTCCAGAGGTTCATCAGGATCGCGGCGGCGAAACAGATGAAGGCGAAGGTCGTGGCAGCGAGGATCATTCGAAAATCTCCTTCAGGCGGCGTTCGTAGCTGTTCTTGATCTCGTCCCGCACCGCCTCGGGGTCGGGCGCATCGAGGCAATGCACCAGCAGTGCGTGGCCTTCGGAGGAAACATCGGCCGTCAGCGTGCCGGGCGTCATGGTGATGGTGCCCGCCAGCATGGTGATCGCTTCGGGCGACTTCAGATCCAGCGGCACGGTGACCCAGTTGGGCTGCCGGTCGGCATTGCGCTTGAACAGCACGATGCGGGCGACGATGACATTGGCAATGACAATATCCCACAGCACCACGGCCAGGTATTCTGCGATCATCAGCGGCTTGCGCAGGCGCGGGCGGTTGGGCCAGTAGGGCTGGGTCACAAAGGGGATGATCAGGCCGAGCCCAAGGCCGAACAGCAGCGAGTTCAGCGTCCAGCTGGCGGCCAGGAACAGCCAGCTGAGGGTCAGAAGCACGGTCAGAATCGGGTGCGGCACCAGCCGTCTCAGGATGCGCATCACTCGGTCCTCCCCAGAACGGTTTCAATATAGGCTGACGGGTCAAACAGCTGCGCGGCGGTGGCCTCGGCATAGCCCATCATTGGGCCCGCAAAGACGGTCAGCAGCACAAGGCCGCCCATCAGGGCGAAGATCGCCACGAAGGGCAGGGCCGCCACGGGGGCCGGGGCCTCCTCCTCGCTGTCTGTGTCTTCTTCTTCCGGCGTCGCTGCAAGGCTGGCGTCATGGCTTTTCCAGAAGACCTCGGTGCCGGCGCGGGCAAACCCCACGATAGTGACCAGCGATCCGCCGAGGATCACGGCCCAGATCCAGACCATCAGGTCCGCATCACGCGCGGCGTCCAGCACCAGCAGTTTGCCCAGGAAGCCCGAGAGCGGCGGCATGCCGGCCATGGCGATGGCCCCGGCAAAGAACAGCGCCGAGATCAGGCCGCTTTGCGCCATCGGCGCACTGGCCTTTATGGCTCCGCCACGGCGTTCCATCACCTGGTCGGCGACCAGGAACAGCATCGCCGTCGCCAGCGTCGAATGCACCGTGTAGTAAAGCGCGGCAGCGGCGGCCTGCGGCGTGAACAGCGCGATGGCGATCAGCAGCGTGCCCATGGAGGCAATGGCCCCAAAGGCCACGAGCCGGCCGATCTCGCGTGACCCCAACACACCGATGGCACCGGCGGCCAGCGTCAGCATTGCAGCAGGCAGCAGCCAGTCGCCCGCCAGCCCGGCGGTGGCTTCAACCTCCGGTCCAAAGGCCAGTGTGTACATGCGCAGGATGGAATAAGCGCCAACCTTGGTCATGATTGCAAAGAGGGCTGCCACGGGCAGCGGCGCGTTGGCATAAGATGCCGGCAGCCAGAAGTGCAGCGGCAGCACGGCGGCCTTGATGGCAAAGACCAGCAGCAGAAGAAGGGCTCCGACGCGCAGCAATGCGGTGTCCTCAGCCGGGATTTCGGCTACGCGCAGGGCGATGTCGGCCATATTCAGCGTGCCGGTCACCGCGTAGATCGTGCCAAGCGCAAAGAGGAACAGGGTGGAGCCCAGGAGGTTGTAGACCACATATTGCACGCCGGCCTGAAGCCGCACGGTGCCGCCGCCGTGGATCATCAGCCCGTAGGAGGCGATCAGCAGCACTTCGAAGAAGACAAACAGGTTGAAGGCGTCGCCGGTCAGGAAGGCGCCAAGGATGCCCATCAGCTGGAACTGCAACAGTGCGTGGAAATGCCGCCCGCGGGCGTCCCAACCTGATCCGATGGCGTATAGCACCACCGCCAGCCCCAAAAGCGAGGTCAGGGTGATCATCAGGGCGGACAGCCTGTCCAGCACCAGCACGATGCCAAAGGGTGCCGGCCAGTTGCCGAGCTCATAGACCTGTATGGTGCCGTCGGCGGCCTGCACCATCAGCGCGATGGAGATCGCGGCCAGGAACACAGTTGAGGCGACGGAGAAGATCCGCGCCAGCGACAGGTGGTGGCGCATCACCATCACGATGAGGGGCGCGACCACTGCGGGCAGCACAACGGGCGCAATCAGAAGGTGGCTCATGCGTCGTCTCCCGCGCCGTCAGCGGCCTCAACCATATTGATATTGTCGCTGCGCGAGGACAGGAACGCGCCAAGCGCGATCATCACCACCACGGCGGTCATCCCGAAGGAGATCACGATGGCGGTCAGCACAAGCGCCTGCGGCAGCGGGTCGGTATAGGCGACCTCGGCGTATTTGTTCAGCACCGGCGGCGCGCCCACGGCCAGACGGCCGGTGGCAAACAGGAAGACGTTCACCGCGTAGGTGACTAGCGACAGGCCCAGGATCACCGGGAAAGTGCGGCGGCGCAGGATCAGATAGACGCCGCATGCGGTCATCAGGCCGACGGCGGATGCCAGAAGAAGCTCCATTCTCAGGCCTCCTGTTTTACTTCGGCGTCCGCGTCATCGCGGGCCGGGTTGATGTCCATGGCGTGTTCCGGATCATTGCCGGGCTGCCAGGCGAAACGGGCGAGGCTTTCCAGCGCCAGCATCACCGCGCCGACCACAGCGAGGAAAACGCCGACGTCGAACAGCGCGGCGGTGGCCCACTCAAACTCCTCCAGCGGGCCCCATTGGATGTAGCCAAAGGCCGAGGTCAGGAAGGGCAGCCCGTTGAACCAGGCGCCCATGCCTGTTGCCGCTGCGATCAGCACGCCGCAGCCGATGATGCCGTGGTAGTAGAACCGCTGGCGCTCTGCCGCCCAGCCGAAGCCCGAGGCCATATATTGCATGATCACCGCGATGGCCGCGATCAGACCGGCGATGAAGCCGCCGCCGGGTTCATTGTGGCCGCGGAAGAAGATGAAGGCCGCCACCAGCAGCGCCAGCGGCATGATCACCCGGGTCGCCACCACCATCATCATCGGGTGGGCGTCTCCGGCCTGCGGCAGATCCGGCTTGCGGTTCAGCAGATAGGCGCGGACCTTGGAGCCGAGGATGGCCTCGGTCAGGGCGTAGATCACCAGGGCTGCGATGCCCAGAACGATGATCTCACCGAAGGTGTCAAAGCCCCGGAAATCGACCAGGATCACGTTCACCACATTGGTGCCGCCGCCGCCCTTGTAGGAATTGGCGAGGTGGAATTCAGAGATCGAGGGGGCCACGAAATCGCGGGTCAGCAGCGCGTAGATCAGCCCCGCAGAACCAAGCCCCGCCACGGCCGCAATGCCCATGTCGCGCAGACGCGCGGGCAGCGGGGTTTCGACCGGGGTTTCCTTGGGCATGAAGTTCAGCGCCAGCAGCATCAGAACGATAGTGACCACCTCAACAGAAATCTGCGTCAGCGCCAGATCCGGCGCGGAGAGGTAGTTGAAGGACAGCGAGACGATCAGCCCAACCACGCCGATTAGCACCAGTGCCAGCAGACGGTTGCGATGCTTCAGAACCACTGCAACGGTGGCGACCATCAGGCAGAACCAGCCGATGATGGGCAATGGTCCGGCGGCCTGGATATCATGCACAGGTGCGCCGAGGGTGCCGGTGCGGAAGGCGTAGTATCCCATGATCGTGGTGAACAGGACCATAATTGCGCCGTAGCGGGTGATCGATCCATTGTGCAGCCCGTCAGTCACGCTGCGCGCCATACGGGCCAGCCCGTTGATCAGCGCCTCAAAGATCACCTTGGCTTCGGGACGGGGCAGGGCGTTCCAGACGGCCTCGAGCAGCTTGTGCTGGCTGAAGAACAGCAAACCGCCGATGACCGCAACCGCAGACATATACAGCGCCGGGGTGATGCCGTGCCAAAGCTTCAGCGAATAATAAGGCAGCTCATCGCCGATGACCGCATTGGCGGCCGCACTGACCAGCGGGCCGGCCACGCCGTTTGAATTGAGGCCGATGAGGACGACCAGAACCACAAGGAAGCCGGGCGCCAGCCACAGGCCGGTCGGCGGGTCATGCGGTGTGGTTGGGTAGTCGTCGCGCTTCGAGCCCAGGAACACATGGCCGATATAGCGGAAGGAGTACGCGGCGGAGAAAATCGCCGCCACAACCGCCAGAACCGGGATCACCAGATGCGAGCCGAGCCAGGTGGTGTGGAAGGCCTCCTCCAGCATCATCTCTTTGGACAGGAAGCCGTTCAGGGGCGGAATGCCGGCCATCGACAGCGAGGCAACAACGGCAATAGTGAAGGTGATCGGCATCAGGTGGCGCAGGCCGCCAAGACGTTTGATGTCGCGGGTGTGGGCCTCATGGTCAACGATGCCTGCGGACATGAAGAGGGCGGCCTTGAAGGTCGCGTGGTTGATGATGTGGAATACGGCGGCGACGGCGGCGATCTTGGTGCCAAAGCCCAGAAGCATGGTGATCAGGCCAAGGTGGCTGACGGTGGAGAAGGCCAGAAGCGCTTTCAGGTCATCCTTGAACAGCGCAATCACCGCGCCCAGAACCATGGTTACAAGACCGGTGGTGGTGACGATGTAGAACCATTCCGGCGTGCCGGCCAGCACCGGCCACATACGCGCCATCAGGAACAGGCCGGCTTTCACCATGGTGGCAGAGTGCAGATAGGCCGACGCCGGTGTCGGTGCGGCCATGGCGTGGGGGAGCCAGAAGTGGAAGGGGAACTGCGCCGACTTGGTGAAGGCGCCCAGCAGGATCAGGATCAGCGCGGGCAGATAGAGCGGCGAGGCTTGAATGGCCTCTTTCTGCTGCAGGATATCCGTCAGGTCATAGGAGCCCGCGATATTGCCCAGGATCAGCATGCCGCCGATCATCGCCAGACCGCCGGAGCCGGTGACGGCCAGCGCCATCAGCGCGCCCTGGCGGCCTTCGGGCAGGTGTTTCCAATAACCGATCAGCAGGAAGGAGGATAGCGAGGTTAGCTCCCAGAACACCAGCAGCATCAGGATGTTATCGGACAGGACAATGCCCACCATCGCGCCCTGGAACAGCAGGAGATAGGTGTAGAACTGCCCCATCGGATCCTCGCGCGTCAGATAGAAACGCGCATAGAGGATGATCAGCAGCCCGATGCCGAGGATCAGCCCGGCAAACAGGAAGCCCAGCCCGTCGAGGAAGAAATTGGCGTTCAGCCCCAGCCCGGGCAGCCATTCGACCGAGGCCTGGATGACTTCGCCGCGCAGAACGGCCGGGGCATGCAGCAACAGCCCGGTGAAGGCCAGCAGCGTGGTAAACCCCGCGGCAGCAGAGGCGGCATTACGCCCGGCGCGGATCAGAAGGGCGGGAAACACCGCACCAAGAAAGGGCAGGGCTGCGATTAGAAACAGGCTCACTGACGGGTCTCCTCCAAAATCCGGCAAATTGCGCATTGCCTTGTTGTTTTAATACCCTGCCGGCGCAAAGAGGCAACCCTTGGCGGGGTTCAACCCCCGCAGGCCGGCTGCGCAAGGCACATTGCCTCTGCAAGTGGGGGGCGTGAAGCGGCCTGACAAGAAGTTGAACGCTGAACTATTGCGAAAAGACGCGAAATCCGTGTGCATTGGCAGCAGCGGATAATCAGGGGGAATTTGTTATGCCCAGACAGGAAGGCAACAAACGGCAGCTGCGCCGCCGCATCCTGCGGGCAGGCGGCCCCCCGGACCGGCTGGCAAGAGATCTGAAAACGGCGGGCTGCACATCGGGCTGCGATCTTAGTAAAGCGATGCCGGGCACTTCCGATGGACCCGGCCGGATCGTGGCGGGTCTGAGGGTGGCGCCATGCGGCGGATAGCTCCGGTCCTGGCGGCGGTTCTTGGCTGGGCCGGGGCGGCTGCCGCCTGCGGCACTGCAGAAAACGCCTGCGGCCTGGACAGCGGCAGCTACCGGATTGTTCTGCCGGAGGGGACGGAAGGGCCGGTGCCCGCGGTGGTTTTCCTGCATGGCTACGGCGGCAGCGGCGCGGGTATTCTGAAGAATAAGACGCTGGTGCAATCAGTGACCGCCCGCGGCTATGCGCTGATTGCACCGGATGGCAGCCTGCGCGGTGGCGGCAGCCGCCGGTCCTGGGTGTTCCGCCCGCATTGGGAGGGCCGCGACGAGGCCGCGTTCTTTGCTGCAGTGCTTGCGGACGCCGCGGGGCAGTTCTTAGTAGACCCGGACCGTGCAGTGCTGGCGGGGTTTTCTTCCGGTGCCTTCATGGTGAACTACCTGGCTTGCAGCAACCCGGAGCTTTTTGCGGCCTATGCGCCGGTCTCCGGCAGTTTCTGGCGGCCGCAGCCGGAAACCTGCGCCGGCCCCGTACGTCTGTTTCATACGCACGGCTGGAGCGACGGGGTGGTGCCGCTGGAAGGCCGGCCGCTGGGCGGCGGCCGCTTTCAGCAGGGCGATGCCTTTGCCGGGCTGGAGCTGTGGCGGCAGACTAATGGCTGTACCTCTCATGCACCGGATCAGCGCTGGCAGGACGGTGGCTACCTGTTGCGCAGCTGGCAATGCGGCCCCGGCGCCGACATCACTCTGGCGTTATTTCCCGGCGGGCACCAGGTGCCGGCGGGCTGGACGGAGATGGTGCTGGACTGGGCTGAGCACGGCACAGCGCAGCAGCGCTAGCGCTCCCGCCCGTCTTTCAGGCATCTTGCGATGCCGTCACCCGGTTGGGCCAGGCTCAGCTCCTGCGGAGCTGA
>CAJXHQ010000015.1 GCA_913054485.1 uncultured Paracoccaceae bacterium | reverse complement strand
GGGTCGCGCATGGCTATGATGCCGCGGATGCCCCCAGGCATTACGCCTTTGACTGGCATCCGAACGAAATCCGCTGGTACGCAGACGGCAGGCTGCTGCACCGGGAACTCAGCTCCGCCGGGCACCTGCCGAGCGTGCCAGGACGGCTGTTTTTCAATATCTGGGCCGCAAGTCTCGCCTTGGCGGATTGGGCCGGGGCTGCAGATGACAATCTGAACACACGCGCACTGCTGCAGGAAGCAGCTTTCACCCCTCTGGCGGAGAACCAGCTGGCGCAATTTTCGGAATAGCCGGGAACCGGGCCGCGCGCAGAAGCGCGCTGCGGCTCCAGGGGACCTGCAACCCGGCGGTCTTCGCCACAACTTTGACCCTGACATGCCGCAGCAGCGGGACAAACGCGGTATGTCCCCGCTGAAGGCCGGCAGCAAAGGCTGCCGCGAAGGGCCCGTTACTGCCCCCCCCGTCCCAGGCAGGTGCCCCGGCCTGGGACGCATAGGCCAGAAGCACCCCAGCCGGCAGCGGGTTCCCTGCAGTCGCAGGGACCGGCAGCAAGGCCAGTTCCGGAAGGGTCCGGCAGGCATCAAACAGTATGATTTTCTGGCGCGGCTTGTCTGAGAATGCGCGCAGGACCACGTCCAGCGACAGCGATTCCTGCTGCCACCTTCCCTCCGTTGGCTGCACTCCAGGCAATAGCAGGAAACTGCGCCCCCCGGATTGCAATCCGTGACCCGCATAATAGACCACCACCTGACTTGCATCTGAAGCTGCTATGCGCCATCGGGCCAGCTGACGCAGCAGGCCGCTGCGGCTGCCGGGTGCCAGCTCCACAGTCCGGTAGCCAGTTTTGCGCAGCGCCGCAGCCACCAGTGCGGCATCTGCGGCCGCATTGGGCAGGTCCGGAAGCTGCTCATACCGGTCCGCAGAAATGATCACCGCGAGATGAGAAGGGCCTGCCAGCGCCTGCCCCGCCGGCGTGGACAGGAGGAAAGCCGCGGCAGCCGCCCGGCGAAGCCACTTAACTGCAGGGCGCATCGCCGCCCGGACGTGCAAGGATCTCGACCCGGCGCTGCAGTGCATGTGTACCGGGGTATCCCGGCAAGTGAGCCATCTTGCCGGCACCGACCGCCTCTACCCGGCCAGCAGCCAGACCGCCGTTGCCGGTCAGGAAGCGGGCCACGGTCTTGGCGCGTTTTCTGGACAAGGACATATTATAGGCCGCGCTGCCGACGTTGTCGGTATGGCCGGTCAGCCGGACGCAGGCGCCAGCCAGCTGCGGCGACCGCAAAACTGCGGCCAAGCGGCCAAGATGTGCCAGATATTCCGGTGTCAGCGCGTCGGAGTTGAAGGCGAAACGGACGTAGTACCCTTGGTTGACCGGGTCGCTGCCAATTGGCGCGGCGCTGCGTGCATCCGGGCCAGAGACGGCACTGCGGGTCTGCCCCAGACCCGTTGCATCAGGCGGCGCACAGCCGGCCCGCGTCCTCCCGGTCAGCGCATGATAGATGGCGCAGCTGTCCGCCGATACCGGAAGCTCTTTCAATTGTGCCGCGGCAGAGCCGCTCATGGCGGCCGCTGCAATGCCCGCGGCCAGCAGATAACCCCTGTTCATGCCAGGACCCCGTTACTCATAAACAACGGGCTGCAGCATGACAGAACCCGGTAAATCCCGGGTTAGGAAATCAGCTCTTCTTTACTTGAAATTCAACAGGTTATTCACGCTCGGATTACGCTCCGCTTAAACGGGAGGAAAGTTGAGGGTGGCAAATTGAGCACCTGTTTACTGCAGGTGTTTGCCCGTGAAATCCTTGACCAGAACTGTCTCTGCCAGCGCGCTGATCTGCGCCCTCGCAACCCTTACTGCCTGAGCGGGCCGCTATCCGCCCGCAACGCCAAGCATAGCGCAGCCGAACACCAGGCCTGCGCGCGCCTTCACCTCCTTCAGCGAACCGTTGCGCTGCATGGACCAGATGATGGGCCGGCTTCCAAAGCGCAGCTATCTGATCTCCTCCTCTGATATTCCCGACCGGACCAAGGACATCGACGTTGGGGCGGATGACATGCTGATCAATGCGATCAACCAAATGAACCGCACGAACGGCCGCTACGTGTTCCTCGATCAGGCCAGGATTTCAGGCTTCGGCCAGTTGGAGATCGTAACCACCCGCAAGAAGAAGGAGATCCACCCGCAGCTTTATATCCGCGGCTCCATCAGCCAGCGCGACGCGAATGCGGCGGAGAATGAAGTTTCAGCCAACTACGGCCGTGAAAGCAAATCCAGCAATGCCATCACCGGCGGTTTTTCCGGGGCTACCGCAAACTGTCAGTGATCTCCCTCGATTTGCATCTGGTGCAATACCCCAGCCGCCGGGTTTTGCCCGGTGCATCGGTCGCCAATTCCATGGTGGTGGTGCAGCGCGGCATCAAGGGAACGGCAATCGGCATTATTGACAACGCCGCGCTGACCATCCCGCTGACGATCGAACGTGTGGAGAGCGAAAGCCAGGCGGTCCGCAATCTGGTGGAACTGGGGGTGATCGAGCTACTGGGCAGGCATGCCGGAGTCCCTTATTGGACCTGCCTTGAGCACCCGGCCACCGATGCAAAGACCGAAGAGAAGGCTGAACGGGCACTTGTCCGCAGCAATCCCAAACAGGCCACTCATCAGGCGCAGGTGATGCTGATCGCGCTCGGCCGGCTGTCCGGCACACCAACCGGCGAACTGGATGCGGCAACCCGGCGCGCCATCAGCACCTTTCAGGCGGAGCAGAACATACTGCCTTCCGGCACCGTCGATTATGATTTGATCCGCCGCCTGAAAGAGCAGACTGGCGGTATCCCGTCCGGCCCCGCACTGATGCAATCGGCCCCGGCAGCGGCACCAGCCGCCGCTGCTCCGGCTGCGGCCACCTCCGCTCCGGCTTCATCTGCTCCCGCGTTTCCGGCACCTGCGCCTGCTGCGGCACCGGCCCGCGAGCCGCAGCCCTCTGGATCGCCGATGCCGACCTGCAAGCAGCTGGGCACCTGTGATGACAACTATCAGAACCTTTAGACCTCATCCAGGAACAGCTGGGCTGAAGCGGCCGCACTCATCGAGAACAGGCTGCCCCGGGGCGGCCGGGTTTATGTCCCCGCCGGCAGGAATCGCCTGCCACTTTTCTTGCGGTCTCAGCCCCGGTAAGACCAAAGCGGCCCGTTTGCCATGTAATGCACCGCCTCCAGCACCACCGCGTTGGTGTTTAGCGTGAGTGCAGAGTTCACCTCGCCGGTTGCCTCATACTGCCCGGCCGCCCAGCCGCCTGCAGTCTCCAGACCAGCCAGCGCGTTGCGAACGGTCTGGGTGTACTCTGTCCGGTACAGCGCATCCCAGGCATAGGCCGCCTTCAGGCTGACGGTGCGCAATTCGGGAAACTGCTTGCCGTCCTCGTTCACCACTGCCCAATCGGTGCCGTTGGCGAAGACCGAAGAGTAAAGGAAATAGGGTGCCTGATCGATATTATCCTCGCTCACCATGGTAAGCTGGCCTTCCCGGCGGTAACGGTTCTCCTGGGCCTCGTAGATCCTCCCTGCAAGCACACGGGTCTCACCGCTGAGACCCATTTCCAGCCCGTGCAGGAAATAGGGCTCGCTCAGGGCCGGGGTGACGGCTTGGAAAGCGCTGCTGGTGCGCCGGTCAGCCGCAATGTCCACGCCAGAGACGTTTTCCCAGCGCAGGATCCGGCTCGCCGAAGCCGCATCCAGCGCGTCCAGCCCCCAGAGGACGGCGGCCCGGGCGCCGTATTGCTCATAGCCGATCCGGCCTTCCTGCAGATATTCCGTCTCTCCGCCTTCGCGGGCCGCGCCGAACAGCTCGCCGCGGTCGGCCATGGCCACCAGCTGCCAGCCCGAGATCACCTCGCGCACCTTGGCGCCGTAACGCGGGTGGCGGTACTCCAGCACCCGCAGCGCAAGCAGCATCCGGGCAATGTCCAATGCCGACCAGCCAACGCCTTCGGGCGTTTCATTGTTCTGATAGTCCACCATCTTCAGCGTCTGAGAATGATAGACCTTATTGGGCAGCATGCCCTCGAAAAGCTCCAGCCGTGACAGACCGCCCAGCAGAGCCTCGACGCGGGCCCCAAAGACCTCATCCGGTATCAGCCCGATACCGGCCGCGGCATTGAGCGCGTGCAGGTATGATCCCTGATCCCATAGCGTGCCCGAGGGGAAACCGGCCACGGAATCCACCAGGCCCGAGGCGGGCTGGTAATTCTGTTCGAAGTAGCGCCAGGCAACGCGGGCCGCGTGCCAATCCGCCGCGCTGAGTGCGGCAGGTGCGGCAGGCTGCAATGCGGTTTCATAATCCACCTGCGCACGCGAAGCCGACGACAGGAACGCCCCGGCCCCGTCAAGCGATACCGCCGCGGCGGCGGCAGCAAAAAGACCAGCCAGGAAGATCACGCTGGAGCGGTTGTTGCGGTCAGGCTTTTGCAAGGGCTGCATCGGCGGCCTCCTTGGTCTGGGTTCCGGGTGTGGCATCCAACGGCGGACGCCAGAGGGCCGCGCGCACCACACGGCCCACGGCGAACATGTTCCAGCCGAGCCAGAACAGATTGACTGTCAGGAAGGGCAGCCCGTAGCCGGGCGTGCCCAGCCAGGACTGCACCCCGCCCCACACTGCCGCAGCCGCCATGACCGCCAGCATCGCCAGGCTGGCCCCGGCGTAGCGCATGCCTCCGTTCAGCAGCGGCGTCTTGGGCGTGGGCGGAAAGGACGGGCGGCGGCCGCGCAGCACCAGCCAGAAGGCCCGCAGCTGGATATGCAGGGTTGCCACGCTGAGAATGCGCCCAGGCTGCACCGCATGTCCCTTGCAGCCTGCCATCACGGCCAGCTCATTGGCCAGGATAACCGGCAGGAAGCGGGCGAAAAATTCGCGCGAATAGGCCTCCACCGGCGCCAGGCCGGTCAACAGAGAAAAGACCGGCGCCATCAGCAGAACCGACGTCCAGAAAACTGTAAGATAGGACCAGAAGGTTGCAAGGTAGTGCAGCTTGGCCGCAGACGGCAGCCCCTTGCGGCGCAGCGGGTTGTCGTTGAGCATGATGTCAAAGGTGCCGCCCGCATATTTCAGCTTCTGCGCCGCCCAGGCGTGCATGCCCCAGGGGGACAGCATGCGGCTTTCGACCTGCGGATGATAGACCGAGATCCAGCCCTCCTGCGCATCCGATTGCAACAGGATCGACGTATAGATGTCTTCAGAGACATGGAACTTGTACGGCTCCAGCTCTACCAGTTTCATCAATGGCGCAGGCCGGCTGCTGCCCAGCCGCTTGCACTGCGCATATACTGCGGCGGACTTGCGCTTCAGCGCCGCGCCAAAAACCGCTTCGCGCCGGTGAACGGAGCCCGCCCCGCAGCAAAAGGAGGCCCCGTGGCGGTTGCGGCGGCGCTGGATCACGTCGAAGAACAGCGCCGGGTCCGAAAGAAACGGATCCGCCCCGACACGCTGCCGGCCTGTCAGCCATGCCAATGGGCCGCCCGCCCACGCGGCGGCACGGCCGCCAAGGCGGCGGGGCAGCCAGTCCTGCCAGGGCACACCCCCGGGAATGTCGTAGAACCAATGAGGGGTCTGAACCCAGGCCACCTTCGGGTCGCGGAAATAGCCCAGGGTATTCTCCAGGAAGGCCGGAAACAGCCGGGTGTCCGCATCGCAGATCACCACGAAATCACCATTGGTGGCAAAGAGCGCGTTGCGCAGATTGCCGGCCTTGAAGCCCTCATTGGTCGTCCGGGACAGATAGCCCGCACCCAGCTGCCGGGCGAGCGCCGCAAATTCAGGCCTGTTGCCATCATCCAGAATATAGACCGCCTTACGCACCCCTTTGGGCGCCCGCACCGCCTGCGCATCGCGTACCGAAGGCGCAACAGTGCTAATGTCCTCATCAAAAGTGGTGATGAAAATGTCGGTCAGGATTTCCTCCCGCCCGCCGCCCGGGTCCAGCCCCGCCTCTGCCCGGGTGGCAGGCGGGGCCGTTGGCGGCGTGTCCCCTTCGTCCCAGATGTCATGGAAGAAAATCAGCGTGCCGATGAAGCACAGGGTCTCGGCCGCGGCGATGACGGCGGAAAACACCGGGGCATCGGGGTTGAGTGACCCGGTCCAGCGCCAGTGCAGATACCATGCGCCCAGCGCAATTGTGACCCCGGCGAGGAAATGCCAAAGCGCTGCCCGGCGGCGGCCCAGCGGCGGAAAACCGGGCGGGCGGCGGTGCTCAAAACGGGTGAAATAGGGCTGCGCCATGGTCAGATCAGCTTTCTTCAAAGGGCCGTTCTCAGGGGTTCACGAGGCGGAAGTCTTCGATGAACCGGTCCGCCACACTGAGGATCGCATCCGCCTCATTGCCGCGGTGGCCATCAGATTTCGAGCCGGTGGAGAACGACCAGACGCCCGCGCTCACTTTGATGCGCAGGTCGCGCGACAGAAGCACCGTCTGGCTGAGGCTGGCAAAGACAGAGTATTCATACTCGCAGTCGCCGTTAAAATCGTTGTGTGAAAAGAAGATGTTCAGCACCGGTTGGCCCGGCGTAGCGCTCAGCTGATGCTCCGGGATGACCGGGATGCCCGCGGCTTTGATCTTCTGCTCAAACCGCAAATGCAGCTTGCGGCCGAAGTCGCTGGAATGGCCCGGAGGCGGTTTCAGGCTGCGCAGGTTGAAGCTGATGCCCGCAAGCCCGCGCAGCACCTCGATCTTTTCCACCTTGGGCAGGCGTTCGGGATCAAAGCCCAAAAGCACTTCGGCATCATTGTGCTGGCAGATGCGCGGTGCGTCGGGATGTTCGGCCAGCCGCCCCTTGGCCAGGGCCGAGCCGTCCATCATCCCGAACAGCCGGTACATGGTCTCCAGATCCGCGTTTTCGAACAGGCGGCTGGTGTAGTTGCGCCGGGTCAGGCACAGCGGGTTGTCCGGGCAGCCGGTGCCGGCCCGCTCCACCCGCTCCCATAGAATCCAGAACCGGTTCTCCTCCTGCGCCGATACCGGGCTGGCGGCGAGGAATGCTCCGGCCAGACATCCGAGAACTGCAACACGCATCGCCCTACCCCGCCTGAAAGATCCGGCCCCAGCTGCCCGTTGCCGCGGCAGACGCCGGGACAAGGCCGGTAACTGGCGGTGCCTTCGGCACGCCGAAGACCGGCTGACCATAGCTGAGCGACCAATCGGGAGCTGCGATCTGCGCTTCAAGCCACACCCCGCTGGATACTTGCGTGCCGGGCATCAGCATGCTGTCACGCAGCAGTGTCTTGCCCTCGACCACACAGTCCGCTCCGATCACGCAGCTTCCCTGCAGCTCGGCCCCCGCAAGGATGCGCGCGCCCGGCCCGGCATAACAGGGCCCCAAGATGCGCGCGCGCGGCGAAACTTCTGCCCCCGGCGCCAGCCAGACGCCCGGCGCGGCCTCTTCTCCGGCCGGCATTACCCCGGGCAAAGTGCCGCTGAGCCCCCGTTGGAGAGCCGCAAAGTAATCAGCCGGGTTGCCGATGTCGGCCCAGATGAACTCCGGGCTGTGCGCCTGGATGCGGCCGCCGCGCGCCAGGATGCGCGGCAGCAGGTCGATGGCGATATCCAGACCCTCCTCATCCTGCAGCCGGTGCAGAGCCGCCGGGCTGAACACGTAGATACCGGTGCTGGCGAGGCAGGACCGGGCCTCCTCCACCGCGGGTTTTTCCTGGAAAGAAATCACCCGGCCTTGCGGGTTTACATCCAGGATGCCGTATTTCGGAATATCCTGACGCGGCACCTTGGCCGCCGAGATGGTGACCTCGGCACCGCTGTCCTTATGCGCACGCATCAGGCCGGCCATATCCAGATCGATCAGCGCATCGCCGCAGAGCACGAAGAAGTCGCCGTCAAATGCTGAGTGCCGGCGCTGCAGCCGCGCCAGCGTGCTGGCGGACCCGATCGGGGCCCCGTCCCAGCGGCCCTCCGCGTAACCGCCCTCATTGGCAAAGAAGATGCTGCGGGCGGCGCGGCTGCGGAAGTGACGGTGCAGCTGATCACCGAGATAGCCGGGGTTGAGGTAAAAATCCCGCACCCCGAAACTGCCGAGGTGATCCAGCAGCCGTTCCACCACCGGCACGCCGAGCAGGTCCAGCATCGGCTTCGGTGTTGCGGTGCTGAGCGGGCGCATCCGTCGGCCTTCTCCGGCGCAGAGCACAACCGCCTTTGTCCCTGCCAGCTGGCGGCGGCGGAACTGCGGTTCCGCCATGGCCCGCCCGATGTCGGCAAACTGCGGCAGCACCCGGCGAGCCCGTGCCGCTCGATCACCTTCAACACCTTGGCCGAAGCCCCGAAAAAGCCGATCTGCATCACTTCGCAATAGGTCCCGTAAGCTTCGTAGAGCGCGGCGAGACCAGCGGCCGTCAGCACCTTTACACCCGACAGGTCAACCAGGGCTGCTACACAGCCTTCGGACCTGAGCCCCGAGAAACAGCGCTGCAAGGGCCGGGAGAAATTGGCGCCCAGACGCGACGCACCCAGGCGTAAAATGGCGGTTTCATTGACGTAATCGACACGCAGCAGCATGTTTCACCTCTTCACTCGATACTCAAACGTTGTCTTACAGGTCGTCATCAAACGGATTGCGAGGGCCGCCGCCGGCGCAGGCGCGGCAGATCCCCTAACCCGATGGTCCAGGCCAGCACATGAGTTCTGGAGATCAGCCAGACCAGCAACACCGTGGCCGGAAGGGCAAAGGCGATCTTGGCCAGAATCTGCCAGATGGGAGCCCAGTCTGTACCGCGCAACCAGATTTCCCCGAGGTCTAGAAAGATCGGATGGCAAAGGTAGATGCCGAAGGAAAACGGCGCCAGCTGCGACAGAAGCGGCGGCCATTGCCGGCGGCCCAGGCACATGCAAAGCGCAAAAAGCAGCACCGGCATCAGATAGTCGGCCCAGTAGCCCGGCGCGAAGGAGAAAGGCCACTGGCCGGCCTCCACGGTTTTCCAAGCCGCGGCCAGTTTCATTGCAAACATCAGCCCGCCTGCCAGCAGCACTGGCCCGGCCCATTGCGCCAGGTCGCGGCGGCCCATGCGCGTCCAGACCGTATAAAAGGCCGCCGCCGCCATACCGTAGCCCGCATAGGTCAGGATCTTCACTGTGCGGGCGAGATAGGGAAGGATATCTGCCCCCCAAAGCTCCGCATACAGGACGCCGTCCAGCTCGCGCCGTATCAGAAGGAGAGGCAGCAGCCCCAGACCCAGCACCGGGAACCGGGCGGCGGTGCGATATAGCGGCAGGAGCAGGAGCATCCCGAAGAGCGTCGGGATAAAATGCATGTGGTACTTTATGCTGCCGAGCAGCAGGAACCCCGGCCATTCGCGCGGCGAAGCCAGCGCCGCCCAAGCGCTTTCGGCATATCCGAAGGCATGGGCCTTGTTCAGGCTGTAAAAAGCATAAAACAGCGTCCAGAAGGTAAAGGGAACCAGCAGGCGGCGCGATTGCTGACAGATCACCTGGCCGTAGCTGCGCGGGCGCTTCTCCAGCGCCAGGATCAGCAAAAAGACAGAAATGATCAGGAACAGCTCGGTCCGGGCCACATATAGGACCGCACGCAGCAGCATCGGCGCGATGCGCTCAACCTCCACGTAGGCTGCCCAGGGCTGGCCCGCCGGATCGGCAGAGGCGTGCAGCCCTACCATCGAAAGGCCGGCGCAAAGGCGCAGGGCGTCCAGCCAGATCAGCCGGGTACCAGGGTTCACCATTTACAGACTCACAAAAACTCGTAACGCAATTACGGATGACGGACGGACCTGAATATTTGATGAATTAAATCGGAGGAAAATATGCTCCAAATTGCATTTACCGGATATTAGCGCCTGCGAAATAACAATAGCAGCCATTCGCAGTTCAAACCGGAATAAAAGTATGGCGCGGTATGTCCTTTTCCTCCTCTTCTGCCTCGCGGCTCCTGCAGTGCAGGCCAGCCAGGCGGATGAGCTTTGCACAACCCTTCAGCAAAAATACGGCGTGGCTTCTCCCGCCTGTGCAGGCGCGCAGCCAATCGACGCGAGATTGCGCGCCATTCCCGCAGAAGCCATTGAAAGTCATATATTTTTCACACAAGGCGGCAGCAGGCTGAACCCTGCAGCCAAGGCTCAGCTGGAGGTGCTGGCAGCCGTCTTGCAGACCCCGCCGATGGACAGGGCCTGCCTGCAGCTGGTCGGTCATTCCGACACCGTCGGGGATGAAGGCGCGAACCTGCGGCTGGCCCAGCGCCGCGCAGATACGGTAGCGGAATTCTTGCGCGGGCAGCTCAGCGGCGCAAACCGGATTGAGGCGGTTTTCAGCGAGGGTGAAGCCCGGCCATTGGATGGCCAGCCCGGGGCAGCCGCCGTGAACCGGCGGGTTGAAATCCAAGCCCGCACCTGCCCGTTTTTGCAGGGATCAATTCAGCCCGGGCTTTAAACAAATCGTCAAATGCCAATACCGCCGCCGGATCCCATCCGGCGGCGGAGCTGTTTCAGGGCCGCCGTGTCAGAGCGTGGCAGTGCCAGCCAGCCCCTGTTCTTCCGCAAGCCGCGCCGCAACGGCTGCCACGGCCAGATCCTGCAGGCCTACACCGGTGCCGTCAAACAGGGTGATTTCCTCTGCCGAGCTCCGGCCGGCGTGATCGCCGTTGATCACCGCCCCGATCGGAATGATTGCCGCCTCGGCCAGCGCGCCGGATCCGACAGCATGCTGGGCTTCACCAATGGTAATAGATTGCGCCACCTCGTCAGTGAACACCGTGGCCGAGGCAACCAGTTCGGCTGCAACCTCCTGCTTGCCCTTGGTGTCGGTACCCATGCAGGCAATATGCGTACCCGGCTTGATCCATTCCTTTTTCAGCAGCGGCTCGAAGGCGGAGGTGATTGTGATGATCACATCTGCCTCTGCCCCCAGCTGTTCGCGCTCCACCGCCTCGAATGGGAGGCCCAGTTCTTCGGCGACAGCGCCGAGGCGCGGCAGCATCTCGGGGTGCGGGTTCCAGGCGACGACCTTCTCAAAATCGCGCTGTTCGGCGGCGGCGCGCAGCTGGAACTGCGATTGGTGACCGGCCCCGACCATGCCCAAAACCTTGGAATCCTTGCGCGCCAGATGCGCAATCGACACAGACGAGGACGCAGCGGTGCGCACAGCCGTCAGGTAGTTGCCGCCCACCAGTGCCTGCAACTGCCCGGTGTCGGGGTTGAACAGGAAGACGGTGGACTGGTGGTTGGTCAGCCCCTTGTCCATATTGCCCGGCCAGTAGCCGCCGGACTTCACGCCCAGCGCTTTGCCCGCCTTGTCGAAACCGGATTTGAAGCCGTAGAGCGCATCGGCATAGCCGATCGCCTCGCGGATCACCGGGAAGTTATAAGCATCGCCGCGCGCCATGGCGGCAAAGACGTTCTCCACCGCCGTAAATGCGCTGGCGCGGTCCACGACTTTCTCGCAGACCTCTTCGGAAACAATCAGCAGACCGTCGCTCATGTCCGTGTTCCTTGTATCTAATTAAATGACGGGCTGCGCGCGGCACCTGATTTTGCAGGCGCGCAGCCACGGGCCAATGTGAGTGGTGGCCTTAGTATGCTTTTCCGCGCGCCGAGACAGGCCAGACGGTTTCAACCTTGCCGCCGCGCACGCCGACGTACCAGTCGTGCACGTTGCAGGTCGGATCGCAGTGGCCAGGCACCAGGTGCAGCTTGTCGTTCACTTTCAGCACGCCCTCGGGGTCACCGACCACGCCATGCTCGTCCGAGCATTTGAGGTATTCAACTGCGTCGTCGCGGCCAAAGACAGTCGGCAACCCGCTGTCCACGGACTGGGCTTTCAGGCCGGCATCCACGATGGCTTTGTCGGCCTTGGTGTGGCTCATGACCGAAGTCAGGAGGAACAGCGCGTTCTCCCATTCGCCCTGGTCGATGCGCTTGCCGTCCTTGTCGAGGATGCGGCCATAATCGGCATCCATGAAGGCATAAGAGCCGCACTGCAGCTCGTTATAAACGCCCGAATTGGACTCGAAGTAGTAGGAGCCGGTGCCGCCGCCGGAGACCAGCTCGCACTCAATGCCTTCACCCTTCAGGCCCTCAACCGCGTCCTTCACCATGGCGATGGCCACGTCCAGCTTCGCTTTGCGGTCCTCGTAGGAGTCCATGTGCTGCATCGCGCCCTGATAGGCCTGAATGCCAGTGAACTTGAGATTTTCTGCCGCTTCAATCGCCTTGGCAATTTCCACCACCGCGCCAGTGGAGTTCACACCGCAGCGGCCCGCGCCGCAGTCAATCTCGATGAAGCATTCCAGCTGGGTGCCGTGCTTCTGGGCCGCTGCCGACAGGTCGGCGACATTGGCCAGATCGTCCACACAGACAATGATGCGCGAGCCGCGCTTGGGCAGGCGCGCCAGACGGTCGATCTTGGCCGCTTCACGCACCTGGTTGGACACCAGCACATCCTTGATGCCGCCGCGCACAAAGACCTCGGCCTCCGACACTTTCTGGCAGCAGACGCCAATCGCGCCGCCCAGTTTTTCCTGCAGCAGCGCCACATCAACCGACTTGTGCATTTTGCCGTGCACCCGGTGGCGCATGCCGTGGGCCTTGGCGTAATCGCCCATCTTCACGATGTTGCGCTCCAG
Source organism: uncultured Paracoccaceae bacterium (assembly GCA_913054485.1). GTDB lineage: Bacteria > Pseudomonadota > Alphaproteobacteria > Rhodobacterales > Rhodobacteraceae > FREY01. Next base: position 4,281 of record CAJXHQ010000015.1, on the reverse strand, counting down.
CGCATCGAGATCCAGCACCAACGCCGGGGTCTGGATGTCAGCAGCATCCATGCCCGGAACCGCCGGGATGTCATAACCCACTTCGAAGTCGTCGAAATTCACAGATTTGTTCATGGCTCTAACTCCTTAGCCCTGCATCCAGGGCAGATTGTCCAAGTCGACATTGCCGCCGGTAATAATCACGCCTACGCGCTTACCTTTGAAAACATCGGGGTTCTTCAGAATGGTCGCCAGCGGCACCGCGGACGAGGGTTCCATCACGATCTTCATGCGCTTCCAGATCAGCTTCATCGCCTCGACGATCTCGTCTTCGCTGGCCGTCAGGATGTCGGTCACGTGGTTGGAAACGTAGTGCCAGGTGTTGTCCTTCAGCGGGACTTTCAGGCCGTCGGCAACGGTGACCGGGGCGTCATCGGCGATGATGTGTCCAGCCTTGAAGCTGCGGTAGGCATCATCGGCCTGTTCCGGCTCAGCGGCGTAGATTTTCACATCCGGTGCGATGTTGCTCAGCGTCAGGCAGGTGCCCGACACCATGCCGCCGCCGCCAATCGGGGCCACGACCGCGTCCAGGCCTTCGACCTGGCCCACCAGCTCGCGCGAGCAGGTGGCCTGGCCGGTGATGACCCGCAGGTCATTATAGGGGTGCACAAATTCCGCGCCGGTTTCGGCCTCCACCTTGGCAAAGGTCTCTTCACGGCTGGTGGTCGAAGGCTCACATTCGGTGATGATGCCGCCATAGCCCTTCACCGCGTCCTTCTTGGCCTGCGGTGCGGTGCGGGGCATGACCACATGGCAGGGAATGCCGCGCCGGCCGGCCGCATAAGACAGGCTCAGCGCGTGGTTGCCGGAGGAGTGCGTGGCGACGCCTTTGGCGGCCATTTCCTCGCTCAGGCCAAAGACCGCGTTCGACGCGCCGCGCACCTTGAAGGCGCCGGCTTTCTGAAAGTTCTCGCACTTAAAGAACAGCTCGGCCCCGGTCAGTTCGTTAATGAACGAGGATGTCAGAACCGGGGTCTTATGGATGTAAGGCGCAATCCGTTCGTGCGCCTCCACCACATCGTCGAACGTCGGAAAACTCATGGCTTGACCCTTCTTATCGGGAGTTGCGGAAATAGTCCTGCGCCGCGGCAACGCCGCTGCCCAGTTCAATCGGGTAATCCAGGTCCTTCATCGCCATCTCGATGGTGGCGAGACCGGACAGAACCATCACGTCGGTCAGCGACCCAAGGTGGCCGATGCGGAAGGCTTTGCCGTCCAGCTGGCCGAGGCCGATCCCGAAGGAGACCCCGTAGGCATCAAAGGCGTGCTGGGCCAGCGCGTTGCTGTCAAAGCCCTCGGGCACATAGATGGCGCTGACCGAGTCCGAGTACAGATCGGGCGATTTAGCGACCAGTTTCAGCCCCCAGGCCTCCACCGCCTTGCGCACGCCTTCGGCGAGGCGGAAGTGGCGGGCGTAGACATTATCCAAGCCTTCTTCGAACAGCATCTTCAGCGATTCAGACAGGCCGTGGATCAGCTGCAACGGCGGCGTATAGGGGAAGCCGCCATTGGCATTTGCTGCCATCATGTCGCGGAAATCAAAGAAAGTGCGCGGCAGGGTGGCGCCTTCGATCGCAGCCAGTGCTTTCTGGCTGACGCCGAGGATCGCCATGCCGGTGGGCAGCATGAAGCCCTTCTGCGACCCGGAGACCGCGATATCAACGCCCCAGCCATCCATGTCGAAAGCCATCGAGCCAAGCGAGCTGACGCAATCGACCAGCAGCAGCGCCGGGTGGTCCGCGCCGTCCATCGCCTTGCGCACCGCGCCCACGTCAGACAGCACGCCGGTGGCGGTTTCATTGTGCGTGACCAGAACGGCCTTGATGTCCTTGGCCGTGTCCGCGCCCAGCACCTCGCCGAATTTATCGGCCGGCGCGCCGGTGCCCCAGTCGCATTCAATGACCTGCACGTCCAGACCATGGCGCTGGCACATATCGATCCAGCGGTGCGAGAAGACGCCGTAGCGTGCAATCAGCACCTTGTCGCCGGGGCAGAGCGTGTTGGTGATCGCAGCCTCCCAGCCGCCGGTGCCGCTGGCAGGGAACGTGATGACCTTGCCGTCCTTGGTGCCGAAGACCTTTTTGGTGTCTTCCAGTACCGGTGCAAAGATCTCCACAAAATCCGGCGCACGGTGGTCGCTGGTCTGCACCTGGATAGCCCGGCGCAGGCGGTCGGGCATATTCGTAGGTCCGGGAATGAAAACCGGGTTCTGATCTGTCATGTCACCAGCTCCTGTTGTCTTGGTCCCTTATCTTTGCCCGGCGTCAGAGATTTGGCAATTTTTTCAAAAACGTTTTTCACTTATGCGGAAAATTCCGAAACCCTTTGTTTTGCTGGCGCATCCATTTCTCATTTCCGCACCAGCCTCAAGGTTTGAAAACTTTTTTCATTCCTGTTAGCAGGGAGTCGCCGATCAGGAGGGATATCCGCTCATGCCGCAGGACCAGAAACGCCAGAGGGGCCGCCCGAAGTCCCAGTTCACCGAAACCAGCGCACCGCTAATGCAATCGCTGGACCGGGCTTTGTCGCTGCTGACAGCGCTGGGGCGCGGCGGCGCGACCACGCTGACGGATCTGTCGATGACTGCAGGCATCCCGACAGCGACCACGCACCGCATTCTTACAACGCTGCAGAAGCACCGGTTTGCTGATTTCAACGAGGGTGATCAGACCTGGGCCATCGGCATCGAAGCCTATCGCACCGGCGCGGGCTTCCTGCGCCGCACCAGCCTGCTGGACGCCGCCCAGCCGGTGATGCGACGCCTTATGGAAGACACCGGCGAGACCGCAAACCTGTCGATTGCGGATGGCGGCGAGGTGGTTTTCATCGGCCAGGTGGAAAGCAAAAGCCCCCTGCGCGCGATGTTCACCGCCGGCTCACGCTGTCCGATGAATGCCTCGGGCAGCGGCAAGGCCATTCTGGCCGCGATGGACAAGACCGAAGTGCAGGAGCTGCTGGTGAAATCCGGCCTGCCCTCCTTCACGCCGCAGACGCTGGCCACACCGGAATCCCTGATGGACGATCTGGACCGCATCCGCATCCGCGGCTGGTCGGTCGATCACGAAGAACATTACGATGGCATGTCCTGCATCGGTGCCGCCATCCTGGATGCCGCAGGCCATCCGGTTGCCGGTATATCCGTCTCTGGCCCCTCCAGCCGCTTCCAGGGCAGCCGCTTGGAAGAATTGGGGCTCGCCACCGCGCGGGCGGCAGGAGAAATCACTGCCGCACTTGGCGGCTAAGCACTTCGGTTTCAGGCCGGGAGCGGCCCCTCCCGTTGCGAGCAGCGGAACCGGCCCACCCGCCCGAGGCGTGTGTCTTAGTGTCTGGCGGCAGCATTGCCGCAACCAGATCATTGGCCTTCAAGTTGCAGCTTGAAAACACAGTCTTTGCGAATTCCGGCTGGCCGGATATAGGAGGGTGGCAGGGCTCAAAGCAGTCCCGGAGCGCCTCCAGCCAACCCCCGCACACCCCGGGGGGGACAAAACCTGCTTAATCCCGGTGCGTTCAACGCGGGCTACAATACCGGCCAGCCCCGGGCCTTATTGATTTGCCTGAACCGCATGGGAATTTCTCATTGGCGGCTTCTCCTGGACAATCATGCCAACCCTCTTGAATTCACCCTCCCCCGGGGGATAATTCCACCATGATCGCCTCGCATAGCCATAGCTCTCACCCGAAGATCTCCGCCCGGCTGAACCGGGCCAAGGGGCACCGCGCCTCGGTCATTGCAATGATCGAAGACAGCCGCTCCTGTGCGGAAATTGCCCAGCAGCTGCATGCCGTTGAAAAGGCCGTGACGCAGGCCGATCCACGATCACATTGATCACTGCCTCGACACGCAATCCCAGGCGGACGCTGCGGGATCGAGATCTACCTGAGAACACCCCGCCTGCGCGGGTGGCTGGGATTGTCCATGGCGGCTGCGCTGCTGCTGCCGCGGCAGGTAGCGACCGCCCGGTGATGATGTGAGGCGCCGGCATCTCTGCGGCGGCCCTGCTGGCGGCGGCTGCGGCCAGCCTCTCCGGCCCGGCGCTCACACCAATCCTGATCGCCTGGGCCTGTGCCGGCGCGGGCTATTCCGCCGTTTTAACTCCTGCGGGCCGTCTGCTGACCCGCTCCTGCCGGCCCGCCGACCGCCCGGCCATTTTCGCAGCCCAGTTCACTCTCTCGCACCTCTGCTGGCTGATCGCCTACCCGTCGGCCGGCTGGCTGGTGAGCCGCTTCGGCCTCATCCCGGCA